>JBJSYX010000310.1:0-4022 GCA_046090005.1 Methylomonas sp.
CACGGCGCTACATATCGCGATTTGCCAGCGTCAGCCCGCCGCTGGGCTAGTGATGCATTCTGATCGTGGTAGTCAATATGCCAGCCATGAGTATCGGGATTTGTTGGATAAACACGGTTTGGTGGGCAGTATGAGTCGTAAGGGTAATTGTTGGGACAATAGCGTGATGGAGCGTTTCTTTCTCAACTTAAAAATGGAGCGCGTTTGGCGACGAGATTATGCCAATCACGATGAGGCTATTCGCGATGTGACTGACTATATCGTTAATTTTTATAACAGTCGTCGGCAGCATTCAACATTGGGGTATCTGTCACCTAATGGCTATGAACTTAAAATGGCAGAAAAACAACCTATATGAGTGTCCGAAAAAAGTTGACCACTACAGTCAATGTGGCTGGTGATGCAGGTGTGTTTGCGATATTGGTTCATGCGCTTTCCGAATCAGCCAAACAGTTTTATTTATCATGCGGTTTTGTTGAATCGCCTTTGCAGACTATGACCTTGATGATGACCTTAGAAACGGTCAGATCGATATTGGTCGAGGATGATTAGTATTACAAGGCTTGTAAATTCCTTTACATGGACAACTCGCTTTGATACAGAGTAATATCCAAACAGCTTGAAGATTGCTGGTGTGGTTTCTTCAGTTAGCCAATCAATGGGATGTTCAATAATGCCGGATGCAATTCAAAAACCTTGTGCTGTCAGTTTCAAGACCAATGCTAATTCGCTAGACATCAGTTTTAGTGGTGACTGGGTGATAGGGGCGAACTTGCCTGAGTTAACCGATGTTTTAGCTGCTATCAAACAAGCTCCACCATCAATCTCTATTGGTTTTTTATTGGATGAGTTAGGTCATTGGGATAGTTTGTTGCTCACTGATTTGATCAAAATCCTCAATACTGCTCAGAAATATAAGATTACTGTCGATAAAACCCGCTTACCGGAGTCTATTCAGGGTCTGCTGGCGCTGGTTTATGCTGTGCCAGAAAATAATGGGGCTCGGGTAAGAGTCCCTAGAAAATGGTCAACAATCTTGAAAGCCAACTTTAGACAATGGCGAAAAGAGGCGTTTGATATGCTTGAGTTTATCGGTGAAGTCGCGCTGAGTGGTTACGATACCTTACGAGGTCGTAGCCATTTCCGGCAGGTTGATTTGTGGCTGTATATTCAAGAATGCGGGCCGTCGGCTTTGCCGATTGTGACCTTGATTAGTTTGTTGGTGGGGTTGATTTTGGCGTTTGTTGGTGCCGTGCAGTTATCGCTATTTGGCGCTCAAATTTATATCGCTAATTTGGTGAGTTTGGGAATGACCAGAGAAATGGGCGGCTTGATGACGGCAATTATCATGTCCGGTCGAACCGGTGCTGCTTATGCCGCGCAACTGGGGACGATGCGGGTGAATGAGGAAATTGATGCTTTAAAAACCATGAATTTACAGCCGATGGCGTTTTTAGTGTTACCGCGAATGTTGGCGTTGATTGTGATTATGCCGTTGTTGTGTTTGTATGCCGATTTGATGGGCATTATTGGTGGGGCTTTGGTGTCGATTAATATCTTTGATGTGTCGGTGGCTGAATATGTTGACCGAACCATTCATGCTGTGAAAATGAAAGATTTTGTGATTGGTTTTGTCAAATGCGCGGTATTTGGGGTGTTAATTGCTTTGTCGGGCTGTATGCGCGGAATGCAATGTGGGCGGAGTGCTTCGGCGGTTGGTGATGCGGCGACTTCGGCGGTGGTGACCAGTATCGTGTTTATCGTGGTGGCGGATTCGATTATGACCATTATTTGTAATCGGCTGGGGATTTAAACCATGACTGTGGCTTGTTTAAGCGTCAAAAATTTAACGATGGCTTATGGCGATAATCTGATTCAGCGTGATTTGAATTTTACGGTTAATCGCGGTGACATTTTTATCATTATGGGCGGCAGTGGTTGTGGCAAAAGCACCTTGTTGCGGCATCTGATTGGTTTACAAGCACCGGCGCAGGGTGATATTTACTACGGCGAGCAGAATTTCTGCACAGCTTCCGAAAGTGAGCGGCGGCGTTTACTGCAAGGCACTGGGGTATTGTTTCAAAGCGGCGCTTTGTTGAGTTCGATGACTTTGGCGGAGAATGTCGCTTTGCCATTAACCGAATCAACGCAATTGTCCAAATCGAAAATTCGCGAAATCGTTGCCTATAAATTGGCCTTGGTGGGATTGGCGGGCTTTGAAAATTATTATCCGGCGCAGATTAGCGGTGGGATGCAAAAACGCGCGGGCTTGGCGAGGGCTATGGCGCTTGATCCAGCAATTTTGTTTTTTGATGAACCATCGGCGGGTTTAGATCCGATTACTTCAAAACGTCTGGATGATTTGATTTTGCGCTTACGAGATAGTTTGTCGGCGACGGTGGTGATTGTTACTCACGAATTAGCCAGTATTTTTGCGATTGGCAATAATGCGGTGTTTCTCGATCCAGAAACCAAAACCATGATTGCCAGTGGCTCACCGCAACGATTATTGGCCGAATCCAACGACCCGAAAGTGATTAATTTTTTAACGCGCGGCAGGACACCGCAGCAACAACCCGGAGTGGTGCATGAGTAAACCGATTAAACCATTAGCGATTGGCGCGTTTTTGGTCGGGGCTTTAGTGTTATTAGCCAGCGGTATTATGCTGTTTGGCGGTAACGATTTTTTTAAAGAAAAAAAGCAATTTGTGATTTTTTTTGACTCGGCTTTGAACGGATTGAATAGTGGTGCGCCAGTTAAATTGCAAGGCGTACAAATTGGTAATGTTAAAGAAATTTCGCTACAAATTGATACGGTTTCTGGGCGTATCTTCAAGCCGGTGGTGATTGAAATTGATCCCGAATTATTGCGTTATTTTTCCGGTAGCGAAGCCCATGCTCATACCGAAAAACAACGTTTGCAAGATACCAAACAGTTGATTGATGCTGGTTTAAAAGCGCGGCTTGAAACTCAAAGTTTATTAACCGGTTTGCTGTATGTGGACTTGAATTTTTATTATGAAAAACCGGGCAATTTGACCAGTTTGAATTATAAAGACTTACCAGAATTGCCCAGCGTGCCGACTACGGTGGATGAAATCAGAAATACCGCAGAGTCTTTAATTAGCAAAGTTCGGCAATTGCCTTTGGAGCAAATGGTTAAAGATTTATCGGAAACTTTGCGCGAAACCCGTGATTTATTGAAATCCGATGATGTCAAAAAGTCGTTGGCGGCTTTGTCAAAATCATTACAAGAAACCCAGCAACTAATGGCAACCATGAATCAACAAATGGCGCCGTTATTAAGCAATGCCAATGGCGCTGTGACTGATACTCGCGCCAATATGCAGCAAATGTTGCCGGTATTAAAAGCCACTGAGCAAAGTTTGAATACAGCAACCAAACTCTTACAAGAATCGCATCACGCGGTTAATGCGGTGGAAAATTTAGCAACCCCGGATTCGCCGCTTGGCCAAGCGCTGTTTGGAATCCGTGATGCCTCTCGATCGTTGAAAGATTTAACCGAATCCTTGGAGCGCCAACCGAATGCGATTATTTATGGCAAATAAACAGAGTGGCTTAGTGATGGGCTTGGCGTTGTTACTTAGTGCTTGCGGCGGCAATTTGCCAATGCGTTTTTATATGTTGGAAGCACCATTAACCCAAGCCAGTCAACCGGGAGTATTAGATAAAAATACCGTGATTGGGCTGGGGCCAATTCACTTACCTGAGTATTTGGATAGACCACAAATGGTGGTGGCGATAGGCGACAACCAGTATCAGTTTGATGAAAAAAATCGTTGGGCTGAACGCTTGGATCAAAATTTAAGTCGCGTGTTGGCACAGCAATTAGCGGCGGATTTAGGGGTTGAACAAGTGGTTCGTCACCCTTGGGCGCCACGACAAACAATTGATTATCAAATCACCCTCGATGTACTGACTTTCCATCAAACCGCCAGCGGCGACAATCGTTTATCGGCGCAATGGCAGGTTAAACAACAAGAGCAGACTGTGTTAACTAA
>JBJSYX010000311.1:0-3607 GCA_046090005.1 Methylomonas sp.
GCATAAATCAGCAAAGCGACAATAAACAAAGCCAGCAACATATGCAGGGTAATCATCAAAGGCTTCAAATTACTAGCAACCACCGCCGAGCCAAGCCAACCTTGAAATCCGACCAATAAAAACACTGAAACCGCTAAATAAAAAATCGCTTTATCCGCTTTTAGATAAATCCTTGATGACCAAGCGGTTAAAAAAATCAAAAAGCCAATCGTCACACCGACTAAGCGATTGGTGTATTCAGTCCAAGTTTTGACTGGATTAAACTCAGTATTTTGATAACCACGAGCCGCATAAATTTCATGATAATTGGCTGGCAACTCAGCTTCTGTGGTCGGAGGCACCCATTGTCCAAAACAAGTTGGCCAATCAGGACAGCCCATCCCTGCCCCCGAAGCACGGACAATGCCCCCCACTAAGATCACGAAATACACAGCAAAAATAGTTAATGTACCTAAACGGCGAAAACGACTAGCGGCTAATGAATCAATCATGGTTTAACTCACTGGCAATAAGAGTAATAAGAGAACGTTGTTGGTCATCTAAAACCAAACTTGGCGAATCAACATCGGCAACTTGCAGCACAATTAATAAATAAGTCTGTTGTTGATAATGCTGAGCCGTTAAGACATGACCAACCGCTTGCTGGGTTTGGCTATCCAATACCGCACAGCCATCACAAGGCAAAGTTAACAAGTGATCGCTTTGTGCAGCGAATAAACTACGCTTGGCTTTTCCCAGATAATGAGTTCTAGCAACGATTTCCTGGCCTGTATAACAACCCTTGGTAAAACTAATCCCACCCAATTGATCAATGTTTAACATTTGTGGCGTGTATTGTTCTGATTGCTCAAATTCAAACCAAGGCAAACCATCGATAATATCTTGATAGCGCCAAGCATCATTAGAGGCTTGATTAACACTAGCTGGCGATTTAATCGGCTTAATCATCAAGTAACGCGATAATGCTGATGGCAATTTGATGGTAATAAAATCTGATTGATTAACAGAAAATGCCGGCTGTTCTGGATTGATAGACGCTTGAGTTTGCAACCCATAAACCGCCCATTGCTGACGTTGATCAACCAACTTAACCGCTGAACGTAAAACATACATTTGCAATTTTTTTAAAACTTTATCCAACAAACTCGCAGGCAACAGTAAACAAAAACCATCTGCGGTTTTGATAATAATTAAGCTACTGATCACGCGGCCTTTAGCCGTACAAAACGCAGCAATACTGGCCTGAGAATCGGATAAGTCATTAACATTACAAGTTAATTGACCTTGCAAGAATTTGGCGCTATCGACACCGCTTACTTCGATAACAGCCAGATAATCTAAGTTAAAAATATAAGAGTTAATTGAAGAATCCAAAACGCTAATCCATAAACAATAAGGTTAGTCATTATAGCCGCTCAACCACAGCGAACCAAAACCATGGCAAAAAACGCAGCCCCTACATTAAATTTGTTAATTAAGTCATCAAGTTACCAACTTATATTGGTGAAAACATTACATTTCATCATCTTCGCTGCTTGCTGGTTGAATAATTTACCATTGCTGATGAAGATTGCTTTATCAGCAATGGTCATCACTAGCCGGATTTATCAGTACAAACAACCACAGCCGGATTTTTATCTGCGTTATAGCGACAAAAACCAATGGTCGGCAGCGTTTAATAATCAACCGTTTCAACCAATTAACATCCTAAGCACAACCGTCATCACTCAATGGCTGGTGATACTGCATTTTGAGATTCAACAACACTCATTGACTCGTCTGATCTTTAGAGACACCCTATCAAGCAACGACTATCGGTGCTTAATGGTTGAGCTTAAAATCAACCATTAACCAGTAATCAGTGATAGTAAGCGAGTTGATATTTACCCCCCCCACTGTATAATCCGCGCACCTAAACCCCAGTCCTTTGGGACTTTTCTTACCCAATCTCATTCTAAAAAATTATGGCTCTTTACTGCGGAATCGTCGGCTTACCCAATGTTGGCAAATCAACTCTTTTTAATGCGCTTACCAAAGCAACCATCGCCGCCGAAAACTATCCTTTTTGCACCATTGATCCCAACGTTGGCGTGGTTCCAGTCCCCGATTTACGCTTAGATAAATTAGCTGAAATTGTTAAACCTGAACGCATCCTGCCAACTACAATCGAATTCGTTGACATTGCTGGCTTGGTTGCCGGCGCGTCAAAAGGTGAAGGCTTGGGCAATCAGTTTTTAGGCAATATTCGGGAAACCGACGCAATTGTCCATGTAGTACGCTGCTTTGAAGATGACAATGTAATTCACGTTGCCGGCAAAGTTGATCCTGTTAGCGACATTGAAGTGATTAACACAGAATTAGCCCTAGCTGACATGGCATCGGTAGAAAAAGCCATCCAAAAATCAGCCAAGGCATCAAAATCAGGCAATAAAGACGACTTAGCTAGAAAACAAGTTTTAGAGAAAGTATTAGAACATTTAAATGCTGGCGAACCAGTCCGCTCATTAGGCCTAGAGGAAGATGAAGTGAAATTGATTACAGACTTATGTTTAATCACTTTAAAACCTACGTTGTATGTCGCTAATGTTCAAGACGATGGATTTGAGCAAAATCCGATGTTGGACAAAGTCCGTGCCTTTGCTGACAAAGATGGCTCAAAGGTTGTGCCAGTTTGCGCCGCAATCGAAGCAGAAATTGTGCAACTTGACGAAGACGAAAAGAAAGAATTTTTAATGGATTTAGGTCTGGAAGAACCTGGACTTAACCGAGTAGTTCGCGCCGGCTATGAGCTATTAAATTTATCAACTTACTTTACCGCAGGCGTTAAAGAAGTACGCGCTTGGACTATTCCTGTTAATGCTACTGCACCGCAATCAGCTGGCGTTATCCACTCCGACTTTGAAAAAGGCTTCATTCGGGCGGAAGTAATTGCTTATGAAGATTTTGTAAATTACAAAGGCGAACAAGGCGCAAAAGATGCCGGTAAATGGCGGTTAGAAGGCAAAGAATACAAAGTTCAAGACGGCGATGTCATGCATTTTAGGTTTAATGTTTGACAATTCCACCAATATTCAAATATAATTCTCGGATATTCAAGGCGATATAGCTCAACTGGTTAGAGCGCGGGATTCATAACCCCGAGGTTCCAGGTTCGATTCCCGGTATCGCCACCAATTCATAAAAATGCAGTATCCGAAAGAAAGTCAAGTTCATTAAAATCAATGACTTGGCTTTTTTTATGCCTGAAATCTTTACCCAGGTTAGTACAGTTACTGCGAATGAGTACAGTAACTTCTAAATTATATATAACTAGTAATACTATATATTTATATATAGTATTACTTTCCGCTCTTTAGCGAAACCAGAAAGTTAGACCAAGGCTGCATCATGTTCTTTCTTTCTTCAAGATGAGTAGTTCTATTGTACGCCCTGCCTAAAGGATCTTTTACACTGTGCGCCAATTGGTGTTCTATATAATCAGGCCGGAATTTAAGCTCTTCATCTAAAAGAGTTCTTGCAGTTGCTCTAAACCCGTGTATTGTTACTTCTTCTTTTTCAAAACCTAATCTTCTTAGGGCGGCTAAAAGTGCCATATCTGAAATTGGTT
>JBJSYX010000312.1:0-5325 GCA_046090005.1 Methylomonas sp.
GCAGTAAATACGCCAAATCGCTCAGGAAACGCCATAGTCCAATACACTAAAACCAAGGCAATCCAATCGGGATTGAGTTGATCAAGCAAGGGCGAAACCGACATGACCCGCAATATCATCGCTACAGCGATTGTCGCCATAAAATAAACAAACACTAAAGATTTAGGGTTGGACATGTGCCTTTCCACCTTTCTCGGCAGAGCCCGGTATTTGCGGGCTGCCCAGTTCGACTGGCGTCGAATCACTCCAAACAATTAAGAATTCGCGACTGGTTTCCAATTGGGCTTTGGGGGTTGCGTAAATAGTGGCGAAAGATTTATCGGGTCTGGCTTCAAATTTATCGACCACTGCAACCGGATAACCGGCTGGAAATCCACCGCCCAAACCGGAAGTCACTAACAAATCACCTGGCACAATGTCGGCATTATTGGCTAAAAACGGCAAATGCAAACGATTAGGCTGACCGGTTCCAAAAGCAATCGTTCTAAGTCCATTACGATTAACTTCGACCGGAATCGCATGGCCTGGGTCAGTAATCATCATTACCTCTGAGCTATTCGGTAATACCCGAATCACTTGTCCAACTATGCCATTAGCATCTAATACCGGTTGTTTGGCATGAATTCCAAAACGACTGCCTTTATTGACCACCACCGTGTGTTCATAGGGGACTAATTTGACTGACAGTAGCTCGGCAACCAAAACCTGTTCGCCCAATTGAAATGAGTTTTCTAACAACACCCGCAACCGAATATTTTCTTTTTCCAATGCTGCGAGTTTTAACAAACGTGCGTCATTGACTAATTGAGTTTCTTTAAGACGTTGATTTTCTTTCTGTAACTCGACAAAAGAAATCATCGTTGATGATAACGAATGATATAGATCAACCGGCAAACTGGCTAAAGACTGCAAGGGATAAAGCGTAAACGACAACAGGGAACGCAGTGCGTGAAGTTGCGTACCTCGAAAATCGGCAATCAAAAGTGAAACTGACATCAAAACCGCGACTAATAAGCGTGTATTTAATGAAGGGCCGGTTGCAAATAGGAGTTTTATAACAAAACCTCAAGAATTTAAGTCGGGGGAGCGGTAAAGTTAAGTCATCACTTTACCGCTGACAGGCTTAGCTAACAAAACTGTTTGATTAAGTCTGTGGATGCTTCCTCAAACTTTCTGCCAACCAATTAGTTTTGATTTATTCTAAAGAAAATGCTGACGCACCTTTAGCATCTAACATTTCCAACACCATGCCACCGCCTCGTGCTACGCAAGTTAACGGGTCTTCAGCGATGTAAACTGGCAAACCGGTTTCTTCTGAAATCAAGCGGTCGATGTCTTTCAATAAAGCACCACCGCCAGTCAACACAATACCGCGACTAGCAACATCAGCTCCTAATTCTGGCGGAGTTTGTTCTAAAGCCACACGAACCGCGCTAACAATACCTGATAAAGGCTCTTGCAAAGCTTCTAAAATTTCGTTGCTGTTCAATGAGAAACTGCGTGGCACACCTTCTGCCAAGTTGCGACCTGTGACCTGCATTTCGCGAACTTCACTGCCAGGATAGGCCGCACCAATTTGATGTTTGATTTTTTCAGCAGTCGATTCACCAATCAAGGTGCCGTAGTTACGACGTACATAGCTGATGATAGATTCATCAAAACGATCACCACCGATACGGACAGAAGCCGAATAAACAATGCCGTTTAATGAAATAACCGCCACTTCAGAAGTACCACCACCAATATCCAACACCATCGAGCCGTGTGCCGCATCAACCGGCAAACCAGCACCAACCGCTGCCGACATTGGCTCTTCAATCAAATACACTTCACGGGCACCCGCCATTGCCGCTGATTCGCGAATCGCCCGTCTTTCAACTTGTGTTGAACCACAAGGCACGCAAATCAAAATCCGCGGACTGGGTCTTAACAGCTTGTTTTCGTGCACTTTTTTAATAAAATGCCGCAACATGCGTTCGGTAACAGCGAAATCAGCAATCACCCCATCTTTCAAGGGTCTGATTGCGGTGATGTTGCCAGGGGTGCGACCGAGCATATTTTTTGCATCAGCACCAATTGCGGCGATGGTCTTTTGGCCGCGAACTTTGTCTTCCTTAATGGCCACTACGGAAGGCTCGTTAAGGACGATGCCTTGGCCTGGAACGTAAATGAGCGTGTTTGCCGTGCCTAAATCGATTGATAAATCATTAGAAAAAAGGCCACGAATTCGTTTGAACATGATTACACCTGAGCGCACAGAAAATCCTGTTACTTTATCAATCAAGCGGGCAGTTGGGCAAGATATAAAGTATGATATTTATATTACACAACATGGAGCTTATACGATGTCGTTAACGGCCAGTGACGTTAAAAAAATCGCCCACCTCGCCAGATTGGGCATTGATGAACAACAAATTGAACATTACGCCCAAGACCTTTCTAAACTTTTAGACTTGATGACCCAAATGGGACAACAAGACACTAACGGCGTTTCCCCCATGGCTCACCCGCTCGATCAAATGCAACGCTTGCGCACTGACGCCGTCACCGAAAGCGATCAACGCGACGCCTTCCAAGCCATCGCCCCGCAAACTGAAGCCGGACTGTATCTGGTTCCTAAAGTTATCGACTAATCACGATTATGCATAACAAAACCCTGACCGAACTCGCTGCCGGATTACGCAGTAAAGAATTTTCCAGTGTTGAATTAACCCAAGCTTTTTTAGCGCGAATTAAGCAACATCAAGGCTTAAACAGCTTTGTCACTGTTACCGAAGAATTGGCTTTGCAACAAGCACAACAAGCCGACCAACGCTTAGCCAGCGGTGACAGTTATGCCCTAACCGGCATCCCAATTGCCCAAAAAGACATTTTCTGCACCCAAGGCGTTAAAACCACCTGCGGCTCAAAAATGCTCGACAACTTTATCGCACCTTACAACGCCACCGTGGTTGATAAATTCAATCAAGCCGGCAGCGTGTTGTTAGGCAAGTTAAACATGGATGAATTTGCCATGGGCTCATCCAACGAAACCAGTTTCTTCGGTGCCACCCAAAACCCTTGGGCAACTGATTGCGTCCCTGGCGGTTCTTCCGGTGGTTCAGCAGCGGCAGTCGCGGCACGTTTAGCGCCAGCGGTAACCGGTACAGACACTGGCGGCTCGATTCGCCAACCCGCGGCTTTATGCGGCATCACCGGTTTAAAACCGACTTATGGCCGCGTGTCGCGTTACGGCATGATTGCTTATGCATCGAGCCTAGATCAAGGCGGGCCAATGGCCCGTAGTGCAGAAGATGCGGCATTATTAATGCAAGTCATGGCCGGATTTGACCCGAAAGACTCGACCAGCGTTGACCAATCAGTGCCTGATTACAGCGCCAGTCTCAACGACAGTTTGCAAGGCTTAAAAATCGGCTTACCAAAACAGTTTTTCAGCGCTGACTTAGACAGCCAAATGGCAAACACCATCCAAGCCGCAATTGCCGAATATCAAAAACTCGGTGCCGAAGTGGTGGAAGTGTCGATGCCAACCTTGGACTTGGCGATTCCCGCTTATTATGTGATCGCTTCCGCTGAATGTTCATCCAACCTATCTCGCTACGACGGCGTGCGTTTTGGTTATCGCTGCCAAAATCCAGCTGACTTGACCGATCTTTACACCCGTTCACGCGGCGAAGCCTTTGGTGCCGAAGTCAAACGCCGAATTTTGATGGGGACTTATGCCTTATCAGCCGGCTATTACGACGCTTATTACCTAAAAGCCCAACAAGTACGCCGCTTGATTAGTGATGACTTTAAACGCGCCTTATCTGAAGTCGATGTGTTGATGGGGCCAGTGACCCCAAGCCCAGCTTTCAAAATCGGCGAAAAAACCGGCGACCCGATTCAAATGTATTTGTCAGATATTTACACGATTGCCATCAACCTAGCTGGCTTGCCTGCGCTGTCAATTCCAGCGGGCTTTATCGACCAAAAACCGGTGGGCTTACAAGTGATTGGCAACTATTTCAGCGAAGCCAAATTGCTGAATATCGGCCACCGCTACCAACAAGTCACCCACTGGCACCAACAAGTGCCAAAAGGTTTTGAATAACGAGGTTTAGCCATGACGCCGATCACTCAACTATCGCAATTAGATTTAAATGCAAACTACAGCTATGCCGATTATCTAACTTGGCAACTGGAAGAAACAGTTGAGTTAATCAAAGGCAAAATCATGGCAATGTCGCCAGCGCCGAATGTAAAGCATCAAAGTATCGCCGGAAATTTATTTCTGTATTTGGGTAACTATTTCAAGCATAAAACCTGTCGTACATTTGTGGCACCGTTTGACGTCAAACTTTACGACAGCCGTAAATCACAGCTCACTGACCGCGAAGTATTCAGCGTGGTGCAACCGGATTTATGCGTGATTTGTGACACAAGCAAACTGACTATCCAAGGCTGCGATGGCGCACCAGATTGGATTATTGAAGTTTTATCACTCGGTAACAGCAAAAAAGAACTGCATCTTAAATTTGAGCTTTACCAAGAAAATGGCGTTAGCGAATACTGGATGGTGCATCCTTACGAACAAGCCGTCTACCAATTCGTCCTCAACCACGAAGACAAATACCAACTTCACGCCATGTATGCCGGTGATGATATTGCAACGCCTTACCTTTTCCCCGAACTAAAAATCGACTTAGCCGACGTTTTTGCCGAATAGCTATCAAGGAAACAACCAATGAACTCACAATGGGAAGCCGTTATCGGCTTAGAAATTCATACCCAACTTGCCACGCAATCTAAAATCTTCTCCGGCGCTGCGACCGCCTACGGCGCAGAACCCAATACCCAAGCCTGTGCGGTTGACTTAGGCTTGCCGGGCGTGTTGCCGGTATTAAACGAAGATGCAGTCCGCAAAGCGGTGACTTTTGGCTTGGCGATTGATGCCGAAATTGCCAGCCACTCGGTCTTTGCCCGCAAAAACTACTTCTACCCAGACCTACCAAAAGGCTATCAAATCAGCCAGTTAGATCACCCTATCGTTGGCAAAGGCTATTTGGATATTGAAGTAGACGGCGCAACCAAACGCATCGGCGTCACTCGCGCCCATTTGGAAGAAGATGCGGGTAAATCCTTGCACGAAGATTTCCACGGCTTAACTGGCATCGACTTAAACCGCGCCGGCACCCCGCTGTTAGAAATCGTTTCCGAACCGGATATGCGTTCCGCCAAAGAAGCCGTAGCCTATATGCGTAAACTGCACGAACTGGTGCGCTACTTAGAAATCTGCGACGGCAATATGCAAGAAGGCTCATTCCGTTGCGATGCCAACGTCTC
>JBJSYX010000313.1:0-2163 GCA_046090005.1 Methylomonas sp.
TAAAAGAAGTAATTTTCGACTTAAGATAGGTGCTGTAAGCTTTTTTGGATGAAAAGACCCCGGCCGGCGTGATCGGTAATGGCTTATCATTGGCATCATAAACCCCCTGGTCAAAGGCATCAGACTTCATCTTTCCATATAAAGCCGGTGTTCTGTAGACAATATTTTCCCGAGGAATAAAAACTATCAAACTTGCATCAGACTTAGAGGCGATAATAACTGGATTATTAAGATAATCCCTTAAATTACCCCACTCTTCTGCATTGCAATTATCAGAGAAGAACAGCAGTGACAGTAATAACAATCGGTATTTTAAAAAAAACTCATACACCATTAGCCGCTCCGAAAAAACTACTTATTTAATTATAGATACGGTTAACATAGGGAGAATTCATTTGATCGTTTATATTCTGACCTACAGAAATATCATCATAGACATTATCGTTTTCTTTCAAAACAACAACTTTGATACCATCCTTGAGTTGATTGAGATTTTTATAATAAAAATTCTCAGGCACATTGATACAGCCATTGGTTACCCGGTTATCAAAAACGGTTAATGTACTCAAGCGCTTTACTCTATCCTTTCCCCGCACAGTCGAATAAACCGGATGTATGGCCACTATATAGCGTGATCCTTCAATAATGGCGGTAATATCAGTTCTCAAATGAGTACTAAAACTTTTTCTGGTTTTAAAAACGCCGGCTGGAGTAATCGGCGCTGGCGGCTTGGAATTGTCATACCAAGCTTTATTAAAATCATCGGAAATCACTTTGCCAAATAATGCCGGGGTTGAGGCTATCGTTGAATCGAGAGGATTGAATACATAGAGCATTGCTTTTGATTTATCAGCAATTATCATAGGTTCAGAGCGATTAACTATTAATTCTGACAAATTAACTGCATTGGCATGACCCGAGAACAGACAAATCAACAGCCAGAAATACCATTTATAATTCATAAGGCTCATCTTCAAACAGACATCTTTCGGAAGACGGTTTATCGTAATTAGGCTCTTTGACAATTAAAGTGTCTATATAGCCAGAAGGAGGAAGTGCAAATGTGGTGCCATCCAGGCTCCAGATTTGTTGTTTGAATTTGGCATATCCATATATAGTGGCGTTTGCCGGAATATAGGAAAAATCTGCATAATCGGTTTCCATCTGAAAATCCATGAGTTTCCACAAAGTTAGAACACACAGATTTTCAGATGTTTTGTTTTTTAGAACTGCGACCCAATTATCTAATAACATCCCTTCATAGAGATCGGGTTGTTCTTTATATAGCGTGATTTCTATACCATCTTCTTCTGCCAGTTTTATCACAGACTCTGTCGATGGCGCGTAGAGAGGATCTTTTGCCAATTCACCGTATTTTTTAATGAAGTCGGCTTCTTCTTTTTCAAAATCTCTGTCAATAATGACAGGCGTACAGCCAGCCAGCATAGCCAGCAGCATAGCGGTACGACAAACGCTATACAAAACAAAAGGTTTGAACATTAAAGCATCCAAACCTTTTTATTTGCTAACTCAAAGATCATTCTCTGACTTGTTGAGTAACCACTGGTGCCGCACCCATTTCACTAGGTACTTGTTGGAACTGAGCAGGAGCAGCACTCAAACCTGGCTCACCGGTTGATTGCGGCACATTCTCACCAAATGGTTTACCACCGTCTTCCATACAAGGACGACCTACCCGTTTAGCGGCTTCACGCACCAGATCACTGTCGCACATCACTTCACGCGCAGTAGCGATATCACCAAAACCGGACATTTGACGGGCATCAAGACGTCTTACGCAAGCGCTGTCACGCCATGTGGTTCCGAATGAAAAGCCGAAACCTGCCCCTGATCCACCAGCACTGGTTGAACCCATACAGGTTTCAGTCAATGTGGTCGCCAAACCTGGTGCAACAACACTGGGTACCATCTGACTCATATCAGAGTTGGTAGTGAACTGGTTATTGACGTTAGAAGCGACCATCGTACTTGAAGATGCTGCTGAGCCTTGGCCTTGAGCCAGCAATAATCCAGGACTAAAACAAGCTCCTATTAAAATACTGACTTTTACTATTTTATTCATGTTAACCCCCCAATTATAGTGAGGAGCCATAAGGCCCCTCACCGTTAATAATCAAACGCCTAATTCGTTACCAGAACTTA
>JBJSYX010000314.1:0-2076 GCA_046090005.1 Methylomonas sp.
ACCGGTCAGGCCGATCTTGATTGCGTTACGATCCGATTCGTCGAGATTGGCCAGAAAGCTGCCTTTGGGATTGTAGCTGCGATGCACTTCATCGAGAAAATAAACACGCTGGATGCTGACATCATAGTCTTTGGTAGAAAGCACATTGGGATCATTTTCGAAGCGGTGAATATTAACCACTGTGATTTCCGGTTTGCCGGAATGATTGTGAATGACTTGCGTGGCTTTGATGTCGCGGCTGAAGGCTTCGCGGGAATCGATAGTGTGGACGATTAACCCGCGACAGGTAAATTCGCGATGTGCCTGTGTCAGTAAATCAATTCGGTCAACAATGAAATAGAACTTGGCGACGATTTGTCGTTGCTGGAAGTAATCAGTCAAAAACCGCACGTTGTAATAGGCCAGGGCGGTTTTACCGCTGCCTTGCGTGTGCCAGATGATGCCTTTTTTCACGCCTTGATTGAGTTTGGCTTCAATGGCTTTGGTGGCGAACAGTTGTGGATAACGCATGATGTGTTTTTGTAAACCATCCGTTTCATTCACATAGGCCAACGCATAGCGCAACACAAACGCTAACCGTTCGCGACTTAACAACGATGTGCAAATGCGATTGGTCGGACGGCTTGGCTCTTTGTTGGTGATAAATTCAGGATTGCTACGGATGACTTCGAGATTATTATCTTTCAAGACCGCCAATTCCATCTCATCAGACAAGGGCTTGAGCAACGCAGTCAGATTCAAAACTTCTTCTTCACGAAAATAATTGAATTGAGGTACTCGATAGCTGGAACTGGCATAGAACGCGCCCTGAATGGGTTGCACGTCGCCATCGTCGTACTCCATGTTATTGGAGAAAAGCATCAATTGAGTGACATTGACGAAACGCTTGAATTTAGGATTTTGGAAGCGTTTATTGATGCGGTCGCGTTCAGCGAGGATACCTTCGCGATTATTGGGCTTTTTAACTTCAATGAACACCAACGGCATTCCGTTGATCAGCAAGGTGATGTCGGGGCGAAACTCTTCATCACCGTTTTGGTAAGTGAGTTCGGTAACGACGTGAAAACGATTGTTGTTGAAGTTTTCAAAGTCAATCAGCTTGATGCCGGAGCGGTCTGTGATTTTGCTGAAAAAGGCTAGTCCAAGATCATCGTTGTCTAAAGTCAGTTTTACATCGGCTAACAAGCGATTGATGTCGGCTTCAGCCAAATCTGGATTGATCTTGCTAATTGCAGATTGGAATAGGGCAGGGAAGATATTGGACTCTAAATCCCATTGCTGATCTTTCAGCGATAAGTATTGGTAGCCTAGGCGAAGCAAATGCAGGATAGCTGGAATCTTGACTCGCGTATCTTCGGTGAATTTCATGCAATCTTTATGGGATGGTTGAGCCTGTTAATCAACACTGAATAGTAGTTGAGGGCGCTGTACTGGTTTCGGATAAAATCACTTCATGGCTCATCAGTAAATCGACTGATCTAATGTTTATTTGACAATTCGCTCAGTTTAATCAAGAATTCGCCCAACACGGCCCCTTTCGGTTTAGCTGCTTCGTCGGTTATTCCGCTTAGGGGTTTTTTATTGCCTATCGTTTTTATATTCCCTATCACCAATCCCACTGCTCCCAACCTTCTATAACGCCCATACTAGCTAGGTTTAACCCCAAATGTTGTAAATCGGGAAACTCTAAAAGTAATAACTTTATTCTCTTTCCCCATTCAGAGCATGGATTGATGATACCCAGTAGATGCTTGGCTATACAAAGTAATAAAAAAGGACGGGCAAAACTATGAGGCGGATTGCCATCGAATCGATCAACCCATATTACTTCTCCCAAAGGCGATAACTTAGGCTGGTCAATAATATTGCGATTCCAAAGTCTACTGTGATGAGCGCATACATTACGTAGATAATTCAAGCTACGCAACCAAGATGCAAAAATACGACCATTACTGACACCATATTTTTTTGCAATAGCATCTTGATCAACTTCCTTCATCCCTGCGAATAATCTGAACATTGCTCCGAAATCCCAAACCTCACACACCACCCAGATAGGTAAAGGAAAACCGTACT
>JBJSYX010000315.1:0-3304 GCA_046090005.1 Methylomonas sp.
CATTGGGTACAGGCGATGTGACATTGAAAAGTGGTTCTAAGTTGTTGTTCAAGCGCGCTGTAGGCACCACAATTACCAACAAAATCACTAGCGATGGCAATGCAAATAACCTAGTGCGTGCTGACATTACAGGCTCCACCAGTAATAGTCTCACCTTCCAAAACTCCATTGATGTGAGCAATGGCAATTTGATTCTGTCTACCCAAGGTGGCAACATCAGCGTTAACAACTCCAGTGTGTCGCCAGCCGCTGGTAGCGTGATCAATGCAGCCAACATCACCATCGACAACCGTGGTAGCACCATCACCGATGCTGGCGTTATCACTACGGATGGCGCATCCGCACCGACCAACAGTCGTGGTGTGCAATTTAACAACGCCACGCTTAACGCCAATGGCAACCTCAATGTGTACGGCTCATCTGCCACAGCATCTAGTCCGCTTTGGGATGGCATCTGGTTTTCTAACAGCATAATCAACAACACAACAGGGACGACACATGTATTAGGCAAGTCCTCATCAGGTGGCAATGGCATTTATGTTGAAAATACCAGTGGCATCAGCGCCCCCATGTTCAACGCTGGCTCGGCTGGCTCAATGGAAATTGCAGGAATGTCCGCATCAGGATACGGTGCACAGTTCTACACGGGCAACATCAAAACGGCTGGAAATGTCACCCTCAAAGGTACATCGACTAGCAGTACAGGTCTTTACTCACGTACCAATATTTCTGCGGGGAATAACAGCACTTTGACGATCAATGGCACCAGCACTACAGGTGCAGGCGTCAACCTTGACTGGCTCAACACCAGCACTGGGTACAACGTCTCAGGTGGCACTAGCACTGCCATCAACATTAATGGTGCTAGTACCAGTGGCGTTGGCGTCAACATTACTCAAGCAGTCAGCACGGCTGGGGATATCAACATCACAGCCATAGGCACCAATGCAGCAAGTTTTACCAGTGCAAGCAACGGTAGTGTCACCTCAAGTGCGGGCAATGTAAAAATCTCAGCCGACACCATGTCGATTGGGCAAACAGTCAGCGCCACGGCAGGCACGGTCACCCTAAGCACCCAAACATCAGGGCGTGCCATCACCGTTGGCGGCGCTGACGATGCCACCGCAGGCACGGGCGGCAAGCTTGGCTTGACCAACGCAGAGTTGAATCAAATCACGGCCACCAAAACCATCATTGGTAGCAACACTGCTGGCAACATATCTGTCGACGCAGCCATCACTACCAACAGTGCCACGGGCGACATCACCTTGCTCACAGCTGGCAACGTCAGCATCGGCAACACGCTGAGCACTGGCACCAAAAAACTTACACTTGACGCGCTAGGATCTAGTAGCACTATCACCCAAGCAGCCGCCGTGACTACGGCGGGTCTTGAGCTGTTGGGCGGCAATGCGAGTTACACCCTCAACAACACGGGCAACGCAGTCACCACTTTGGCAGGTAATGCCAAGTCCATCGACTTTGTGAATGGCAGTGCACTCACGATAGGCACCGTCAATAGCACCAATGGCATCAATGCAACGGGAGATATCAGCATTGCTACGCAAACGGGTGATTTAACGATTGCACAAAATGTTGCAACTTCTGCCACCACAGCAAGCGCAGTAGTCATGAATGCAGGTAAATCTACTGCTGCAGGGACATCGAGTGGTGGTGATATCAAGTTATCTGGTACGCAAAGTATCACAGTGGGCTCTGACGGGCGCGCTACCCTTTACACAGGCTCGGTCAGCGGTAGCACAGGTGTGACCAGTCTTGTGGGTGCAGGCACTGGTCACTTCCGCTACAACAGCGACGAAACTACTACCAATTACACCACTGCCCTAGGGTCTGGTATGTTTGCTATTTATCGGGAAAAGCCCGTCATCACAGTTAATACCATCGATAAAGCCATCACGTATGGCGAATCTATTCCTGCTTTGACCGCTACCACTTTAGGATTGGTCAATGGTGATGTGCTTGCTTATCAAGTTGATAGCCCTCTGAATTCAACCTCGGGGAATACTCGTGCAGGAAGCTACACTATCAGTTCTAATGCAGCGGGTTATGGGTATGGATTGAGCAGCGCATCGAGTCTGGGGCTGTTGACCGTCACCCCCAAAGCCATCACCCTCACAGGGGCAGTCGCCAGCGATAAGGTCTATGATCAAAATGATACGGCCACCCTCAGCAATGCGGGTATGCTCACCGGCGGCGCAACGGTTAGCACCGACAATAAGTTTTACACGGGTGACATAGTCAGTGCCATCAACACAGGTGCCAAGTTCAGCAACGGCAAGAACGTGGTACGTGATGCCAACGGCAACAGTATTGCTCAAAGCGTGACGATTCAAGGCTTGGCCTTGGACGGTGCAGACAAGGGCAACTACAGCGTGAGCGATGCTTCTAATGCCTCAGCCAAGATTACGCCGAAGGCGCTTACTGCTGAATTGATTCAAACCGTTGAAAAAATCTATGACGGTACAACCTTGGCTACTAATTTGACTAATACACATTTTAGTATTGTCGGTTGGGTAAGCGGTGAGGGGGCGACAGTTACTAAAAAAACCGCTAGTTACGCTTCGCCTGATGTAGCGGCGAATCTAGGTAATGGTCTTGTCAGCGCAGTGTTGTCGCCAACTGATTATTCAGCTAACTCCGGTACCGATTTGGCAAACTACAACTTACCTACTTTAGCTAAAGGCTATGTTGGAAAGATTACTAGTGTGGCAAATCCTAGCGACATTATTAATCCCGTTTCACCAATTACACCGCTTTCGCCGTCTGGACAAGGTGGTGGACGAGTGATGATTGTCTCGGCTGCCGCTACCCAACCGGTTGGAAGCTTTAATACCGCTGGGGTTGAGTGTTCGATTGAAAGTCTCGAAGCATGTGAATGTGAAGAGACATTGATACCAGGCACATTGGTTTGTTTTATTTCGGATGAAAAACATTTCTAGCCTGAATTTGTTTTGTGGCGATTGCTGTCGTTATTTATGGATTGTTGAGGTTTTAAATACGGGCTTCAGCTTTCCATGTCTAATAAAATTAGGATGGCTATTATGTTGCTTTGGAGTTGTGTTGATAACCAAAGCGTTTTTAAGGTACGCACCGCCCACCTACCGGCTAACGAATAAATACCATTAATTCCCCTATCCAGTAAAATGGTTGCTTTTTTGCCAGCCTAATCTCATGCGAATTCAAGCTTTACCGACACAATTAGTCAATCAAATCGCTGCTGGTGAAGTGGTTGAAAGACCCGCTTCGGTGGTGAAAGAATTGGTTGAAAACTGTTTTGATGCGG
>JBJSYX010000316.1:0-2537 GCA_046090005.1 Methylomonas sp.
GGCGCTGCCGCGCGTCTTCAGGAATCTCGAGCGAACGGATCAGGCCATGCAGGGCCTCGGCCGTCACGGTCTTGCCGCGCGTGACCGATTTGAGCTGCTCGTAGGCGCCTTGCACGCCATAGCGACGCATCACGGTTTGAATCGGCTCGGCCAATACTTCCCAGTTAGTATCTAAATCTTGGTTTAGCAATTGCGGGTTAATTTCCAGTTTGGAAATCCCTTTTAAAGTCGATTGAATCGCGATGCTGGTGTGAGCTATGCCGACGCCGATGTTGCGTAACACCGTGGAATCGGTCAAATCGCGTTGCCAGCGTGAAACCGGTAATTTCTCGCTTAAAAAGTTCAAAATCGCGTTGGCTAAGCCCAAATTGCCTTCTGAGTTTTCAAAATCAATCGGATTGACTTTATGTGGCATAGTCGATGAACCCACTTCGCCAGCAATAGTTTTTTGTTTGAAATAACCTAACGAGATATAGCCCCAAACATCGCGGTCGAAGTCCAGCAAAATGGTATTGAAGCGCGATAAAGCATGGAAAAATTCGGCCATGTAATCGTGTGGCTCAATTTGAATGGTGTAAGGGTTAAAGCTTAAACCTAATGATTCGACAAAGTTTTGCGCGAACAGTGGCCAGTTGACGGCAGGATAAGCAACGCAATGGGCATTGTAATTACCGACCGCTCCGTTGATTTTGCCCAGCAATTCCACTTGTGCCAATTGTTGGCGCTGGCGCTGCATTCTGGCCACTACGTTAGCGAATTCTTTACCGGTGGTGGTTGGGGTCGCTGATTGGCCGTGGGTGCGTGACAACATTGGTTGCTCTGCGCTGTCATGGGCTAATTGGCTAATCGCCTTGATACAAGCGTCAATTTCCGCCAATACCAAACCGCGACCTTCTTTTAGCATCAAAGCGTAAGACAAGTTGTTAATGTCTTCTGAGGTGCAAGCAAAGTGGATAAATTCGCTGACCGCGTTTAATTCAGCGTTATCTTTGATTTTGTCTTTTAAGAAATACTCCACCGCTTTGACATCGTGGTTAGTGGTTTTTTCGATGTCTTTCACCGCTTGCGCGTCAGCTTCGGAAAAATCGCTGATGATGCTGTTGAGTAATTGATTGGCTGCATCAGAAAAATTGGGTACTTCGCTGATTTTGGCTTCAGCGGCCAAGGCTTGTAACCAACGCACTTCGACTTCAACGCGGTAACGGATTAAACCGTATTCGCTGAAAATCGGCCGTAAAGCGTCAACTTTGCTGGCATAGCGACCGTCGATGGGGGAGATGGCGGTGAGTGTCATAATGAATTAACCTAAAACTAAATTTATTTGAAAGTATTGGTCAGCCAAGCTTCAAAATTAGATGCTTGGTTGCGGTCTAAAATATTTTTATGCAAAGCCCTAGATAGCGAGCAACCAGGCTTGTGTTGCCAAGCTCGCCAAGTGAATACTTTGGCTTTTGATGTATGTAATTGCGAGTTAAAAAGTTTGTTTGGTAAATTGTTTATTGCTTCAACAGCGTGTTGTAGAAGTGATGATTGAGTAGTGTCTGTAATTAAATTTTCTACAAAATCCTCTAACATTCCGTCGTTCTGGTGATTAGGCATAATCCACAAGCCAACATTAGGCAGACCATCTGCATGAGTAAAAATATCACCTTGCTGGTATTTGGGATTATTTGGAATGACATACCCCATTTCTAATAATTTTTCAGTAACTTTATTATGACGTTGACTAAATCCACCGGAGTTATCAGGGGGGTAGTCGGCATCTAGGATGATTCCAAGTTTTTCAGTGGAGTTATCTTCTAAGCTGGCAAGTATAATTGGCAGGTTGTTTATCAAATTCCCCCACCCATCACCAGAGTTATTATCAATTTTAGTAGGTGGATAGACTTCTACTTTATTTTTTCCAATGATTAATTCGCAGTAAGTGCTAAAAAAGTCTTGATCTCCCTTACCTTCCACTAAGAGTTTACATGTACTCATTAACGAACCTCAAGATCAGTAGCAGTAATAGTTTTTAAGGCTTTTTCATCATATATAGTGACGATAGATTTTCCATTGTGGCTAGTGCGGGCACTTTTAGATACCTTTAATAAAACGCCTTCTTCTGAATTTTCAATTGCTACTTTAGCGAAGCTTTCTATGCAATCCCAGCTATGTGTGGTAGCAAATACTTGAATATTTAAATCTGTAGCTAATTGAAAAATAATTTGCCAGACTTGCTCTTGGACGCTGTAATGTAAGCCATTTTCGAATTCGTCGATTAGTAAAATACCATTTTCTGCACGGAAAACTGAAAGAATTAATTGTAAAACCCTTGAAATTCCATCACCCATGCTGTTTAGTGGAATTCTTTTATCTAATTCTTTTAGTTTTACAATGGGTATTCTATTGTCTTGGTTAGAATCTTCAATAAATGCTAATCGATCAATATTATTGTCAATAATGGTTAATGATTTTATAACTACATCTTCATTAGGGGTAAGAGCAACTTCATCCCATAATGATGCTAAAACTTCTCTAGTTATAAAAGTAGTTGG
>JBJSYX010000317.1:0-2856 GCA_046090005.1 Methylomonas sp.
TTTATTAAAGAAGTGTTTCCCGATACGCCATTGATTGGCTTTTTTGAATTTTTCTATCACACCCAAGGCGCCGACTGCGGTTTCGACCCCGAGCAACCGTTGTCGTTGGATAGCAAATTGCGAATTAGAACCCGCAACGGCATTCATTTACTCTCGCTACATACAGCCGATTTAGGCATCAGCCCAACCCGATGGCAACGCAGTGTTTTTCCCAACGAATACCAATCCAAACTGCGTTTAATCCACGAAGGCATCAATGTCGATGCGGCGATTGCCGACCCACAAGCCAGCATACAACTGAGTAGCGGCGTCAGCCTAAGCCGCCAACATGAAGTGATTACTTTTGTTTCGAGAAACCTAGAGCCTTATCGCGGCTTTCATATTTTCATGCGTAGCGTCGAGGAAATCTGTCAACGCCGCCCCAATGCTCATGTTGTGATTGTTGGCGGTGACGATGTGAGCTACGGCGCACGTTTGCCCAACGGCCAAAGCTATCGGCAAAAGCTGTTATCGGAAGTCAACATCGACCCCAGCCGTGTACATTTTCTCGGCAAGATTCCTTATCTACATTATCTAAAAGTGCTGCAAATTTCCTCAGCGCATATTTATTTAACCGTGCCATTTGTCTTGTCTTGGTCGATGCTGGAAGCGATGTCGGCAGAATGTTTGGTGATAGGCTCCGACACGCCACCGGTGCGGGAAGTGATACGTCATCAGGAAAACGGTTTGTTAGTCGATTTTTTCTCGCCAACGGCTATTGCTGATAGCGTTGACTACGCGTTTGATCATCCCGACCAAATGCTGAAACTACGCAAAGCGGCGCGGCAAACGGTGTTGGAAAACTACACTCATGCCAATGGTATAGCTGCTTATAAGACTTTATTAACCGAAGTGACCGGACTAGCTGGTTAGTTAAAACCGATGAACAATCTAGCCCTATTGGTTTTCACTATAAGATAATTGGCTTATTTCAGGCTTCAGTTATGCCATGCTAATTAAGCACTGATGACTATTCCCAACCTATTTCAACAGGACAACCCCATGACCAGCACCGAACAACGCGCTGCACTACAACGCCAAATCTGGCAAATCGCCAATGATGTACGAGGCGCAGTCGATGGTTGGGACTTTAAGCAATATGTACTCGGTACCCTGTTTTATCGCTTTATCAGTGAAAATTTCGCCAACTACATCGAAGGCGGTGAAGACGGCATACGCTATGCGGAACTTCCTGATGCTGTCGTCACCCCAGCAATCAAAGACGATGCCCTTAAAACCAAGGGCTACTTTATCTACCCTAGCCAGTTGTTCATCAACATCGCCAAAAGCGCGAATAGCAACGACAGCCTGAATACCGACCTTGCAACCATTTTTGCCGCGATTGAAAGCTCCGCCAACGGCTATCCCTCCGAGCGCGACATCAAAGGCCTGTTTGCCGATTTCGACACGACCAGCAACCGGCTTGGCAACACCGTTGCTGACAAAAACACCCGCTTGGCCGCCGTGCTCAAAGGCGTGTCTGGGCTGGATTTTGGTGATTTTGAGGGCAATCACATCGACCTGTTTGGTGATGCTTACGAATTTCTGATCTCCAACTACGCCGCTAATGCCGGTAAATCTGGTGGCGAGTTTTTCACCCCGCAGCATGTCTCCAAGTTGATTGCCCAGCTTGCCATGCACAAGCAAACAACCGTTAATAAAATTTACGACCCCGCCGCCGGCTCAGGCTCGTTATTGTTACAAGCCAAAAAACACTTTGATGCTCACATCATCGAAGAGGGCTTCTTTGGTCAGGAGATCAACCACACCACCTACAACTTGGCGCGGATGAATATGTTCTTGCACAACATCAACTACGACAAGTTCAACATCCAGCTGGGTAATACCCTGATCAACCCGCATTTTGCTGACGACAAACCTTTTGACGCCATTGTCTCCAACCCACCGTATTCGGTGAAATGGATAGGTTCAGACGACCCGACCCTGATTAACGACGACCGCTTTGCCGCCGCTGGCGTGCTGGCTCCTAAATCCAAAGCCGACTTTGCTTTTGTGCTGCACGCGCTCAGTTATTTATCCAGCAAAGGCCGTGCGGCGATTGTCTGCTTCCCGGGCATTTTTTACCGAAGTGGTGCCGAGCAGAAAATCCGCCAATATCTGGTGGATAACAACTATGTCGAAACCGTGATCTCGCTGGCACCCAACCTGTTCTTTGGCACCACCATCGCCGTCAATATCTTGGTGCTGTCCAAACACAAAACCGACACCAACACCCAGTTTATTGATGCCAGTGGCCTGTTTAAAAAGGAAACCAATAACAACATCCTCACTGACAACGACGATGAGAATAACCCGGGGCATATTCAGCAAATCATGCGGGTATTTGACAGCAAAACCGATGTCGATCACTTTGCCAAATCGGTGCCTTTTGAAGCCATCGCTGCTAACGATTACAACCTGTCGGTCAGTAGCTACGTCGAAGCCAGGGACAACCGCGAAGTGGTGGACATTGCCCAGCTCAATGCTGAACTGAAAACTACGGTCGCCAAGATTGACCGGCTACGCGCTGAGATTGATGCGATTGTGCTAGAAATTGAAGGCGACACGGTATGAGTAAAAAGAAAATATCCGCGCCGACGATTCGCTCATCGGCTGCCGAATACCTTACCTTTCTCGCCGCCAGTGGCGAGGGTGGTGTTGAGGCTGTTTATGCGGATGAAAACGTATGGCTCAGCCAAAAGATGATGGGGGTTCTGTATGACGTGAATGTACGAACTATCAACGAGCATTTGAAAAAAATATTCACTGACAATGAATTGCTGGAAGATTCAGTTATCCGGAAATTCCGGATAACTG
>JBJSYX010000318.1:0-2375 GCA_046090005.1 Methylomonas sp.
GCAACAGTTAAACAATTGGAGCTACTGAATGATGACATCATGCAAGTGGTACTCGATTGTCAAAAACCATTTGCTTATCGCGCCGGACAATTTATTAATTTATACCTTGATCCAACAATCTCCCGCAGTTATTCACTAGCCAGTGTTCCACAGCAAGATCGTTATTTACATCTTCATGTTCGTCGTTTACCTGATGGACAGGTTAGTAATTGGATTCATCAAACCCTGAAAACCGGTGATGAAGTCGCTATCAGTCCCTCACTAGGCAATTGTTTTTATACCAAGGGCCGAGCAGAGCAAAATTTGCTACTTATAGGAACTGGCTCAGGGCTGGCTCCGCTGTACGGGATTATTCGTGATGCGTTATACCAAGGTCATCGCGGCAAAATTTATCTATTTCACGGCAGTCGAGAACTGGCTGGACTTTACCTGCAACACACTTTAGATCAACTAAGCAGACAGTATTCTAATTTTCATTATTTGCCCTGTATTTCTGGGCAAGAAACCGCTAATGGTTATGCCAGAGGACGCGCTGATAATGTGGCATTTCAGCACATTCCCAATCTTAAAAATTGGCGAGTCTTTCTGTGCGGTCATCCTGAAATGGTCAACAGTGCTAAACGCAAAGCTTTTCTGAGTGGAGCCTCAATGCAGGATATTTACCTTGATGCCTTTCATGTCAAACCTGTCTAAAACAGATTAGCGTTTCATATGATTGAACCCATCGCCTTACAAGACTTTTTCATCAGCTTTTTCGTTTCAGCGCTGATTATTTTGTCAGGCGCTAGCTATGCACTGCTATACGCTTGGTCAAAAATCACTGATCGAATCCGCTTACGCTGGGCTGCCTATTTAGCTTACTTGGTACTGTTAATCAGCGTCGTGATTTTAAGCTTGGTGGCGCATTTCTCCGGTTACTGGCTAGGGCTATCGGTTGTGATGGCGCTGGGCTATTTCATGGCACCGATTGCGATTTGGCATTTATGTATCAAAACCCATCATCAATCTAATCAGGAGAATAATAATGAGGGATGAACCTTTATGGGCTTCCGAATCATTCTGGAAAAAAATCGCTATCTGGGTCACTGCCGGATCATTTTTGATCTTGGTGATTTTAACCTTCGATTCATTGAAGCAAACCCAAGTTGGTGGCAGCAGAGTGCCCGCTTATTCGGTGATTAATCAAAAAATTGATTATCAATACCAAGCCAGTCTTCATAAATTCGTACCGGTTATCGGCGGTGATGAATGGTTGTTCGGCCAGCAATATAGCGAAGAACAAGCGCAACAACTGGTTGATTTAGGTAAAAAAACTTCACAAGCCAAAAACTGTATGAACTGCCATACCTTACTTGGTAATGGCGCTTATTTTGCTCCCGATTTAACCAAAGCCTGGTTAGATAAAAGCTGGATTAGCGTTGAGGCTAGAGAAGACATGATGGTGAAATTTCTAATTGATCCAGAACATAACGCCCGCACCTTTGGCAGCAATCGCAAAATGCCTAATTTGGGTATTACGGAAACCGAAGCCAAAGGTTTGGTAGCCTTTTTGAAATGGATGTCCAGTATTGATACCAACGGCTTTCCTTACAATTTCAAATCCATTTATAGCGAGGAATAAGCATGAGTATCGCTGAATACGTTGATAAAACGCATCAAAACTGGACAAGATTCAACCACTGGCTGGCACTGGATACTCAAAACCTGAGTCCCGGCCAACAATTGTCAGTTAAGTACTTTACCGGGGCGGTGATCCTGTTTGTGGCACAAATCCTGTTTGGTTTACTCGCCGCCGCGCAATTTATCTGGCCGAGTTTTCTGTATGAGATTTTGGACTTTAACGTCAACCGCATGGTGCACATCAATGCTATGGTGGTGTGGATGTTGTATGGTTTTATCGGCAGCATTTACTGGCTCTTGGAAGATGAAAGTCAAACCGAGATTGTTGGCTTGAAGTTGGGCAATCTGGCGTTTTGTGTGCTGAGTGCTGCGGTGACATTAGTGGTTTTAGTGTATTTATTCATCCAAATCGGCCCGGGCAAAGACTCCAGTCTGTGGTTGATTAATGAAGGCCGCGAATACATTGAAGCGCCACGTTGGGCTGATATTGGTATTGTCGTTGTGATGCTGATTTTCTTCTATAACGTCGTCGCCACTTTCAGCAAAGGCGTTTGGTCTGGTATCGCTGGGGTTTTGACACTGGATTTAGTCGCTCTGGCGGGTTTATATGTAGCAGGGATGTTTTACATGACCAACATCAGCCAAGACCAATATTGGTGGTGGTGGGTGATTCACTTGTGGGTAGAAGCAACCTGGGAAGTGATGGTCGGTGTGATTATGGCTTGGTCGCTGATGAAGTTACTGGGGGTCAGACG
>JBJSYX010000319.1:0-2069 GCA_046090005.1 Methylomonas sp.
CGTTCCGGTTCATACTGCAGAACTAGGTTTGAAAAATTATTGGGGCTATAGCACCCATAGCTTCTTTAGTCCCCATCCTGGCTATTGCGTCACTCCTGAAAAAGCAACTCATATCCGCGAGTTTCGTGATTTGGTCAAAGCCCTTCATAAAGCAGGAATCGGCGTGATTATGGACGTGGTGTTTAATCATACCTCCGAAGCCGGTGCCGATGGTCCGGTGATTAATTTTAAAGGCATCACCGGTAACAGTTTTTATCTGACTGATAAACACGACAAACGGATTTTCCACGACTACACCGGCTGCGGTAACACCATCAACGGTAATCACCCCTTAGTGACTAATTTCATTATCAGTTGCTTGGAATATTGGGTGCGTGAAATGCACATTGACGGCTTTCGTTTTGACTTGGCCAGCGCTTTGGCTCGCGGTGAAGATGGTTCTGTATTACAAGACCCGCCGTTAGTTTGGGGTATTGAGTTATCGGAGAAACTTAGCCGTACCAAGCTGATTGCTGAAGCTTGGGATGCGGCGGGTTTGTATCAAGTTGGTAATTTCCCCGGTTATCGATGGGGCGAGTGGAATGGCCGCTACCGTGATGTAATTCGGCGCTTTATTGGCGGTGAAAGCGGTATTATCAGTGAAGTTGCAACTCGGATTTGCGGTAGTAGTGATTTATATCAACCACAACATCGGCTGCCAATTAGCGGAATTAATTTCATCACTTGTCACGATGGTTTTACGCTAAACGATTTGTTCAGTTACAACCAAAAACACAATATGGCCAATGGCGAAGATAATCGCGATGGTTGCAACAACAGCCTTAGTTTTAATTGCGGTGTCGAGGGCGAAACTAAAGATCCAGTCATCATTGCTCTCCGCAAACAATCGGCTAAAAACGCCTATGCGATTTTGTTGGTCAGCCTTGGTGTGCCGATGTTATTAGCGGGTGACGAGTTTCTGAACACTCAGCAAGGTAATAACAACAGTTATTGTCAGGACAATCCGCTGAGTTGGCTAGACTGGGAGTCCAGTCAAGACAATGCCGATATATTGCGCTTTGTGCAATTGATGATTCAACTCCGCAAACGCCACCCTGCGCTGATGCGTCGGAATTTCTTAAATGGTGAGGCGGTTAAAGGTCGAGAAATTGCGGATATTACTTGGCATGGTGAGCAGCCGGATCAAGCGCCAAATTGGGACACTGTAGATAATCGTTTTATAGCCTATACCTTAGCGGCGATTGAAGAAAACGAAGCCGATTTGCATATTGTGATGAATATGTCTGACGACATACTGAAAATTCAGTTACCGAAAATTAACGGTCGGCAGTGGCATCTGAGTGTTGATACTGGCAAATCTGCGCCTGTCGATATTATTGAATTTTCCCAGCAAACTCCCTTAGCTGGATATATCTATCAAGTGAGTAAACGCAGTGTGGTGGTGTTTGAAGGTAAGGTCTAGCGAATTTTGGCTAACTCATTGATTTAAGCGCTTATCCACAAATACTGTGGATAAGTCTGTGGATTTAAACTGATAAGCACGTCTAAATGCTTAATTTATCTGACATTCGCTTAGATTGATTATTTTTTAATCATCTGTTTTAGATTGATATAAATCAATAAGTTAGGTTTGGGTTGTTTGTGATTTCGCTAACAAAATAGCTAATTGAAGTTGTCAAATTTTTTATGTTGATAATGATGTTAGATACATTGGGTTTATTGTAATAAAAGCATACAGAGGTCGTTTTTTGAATTAACTGGCATCCAATTTGCTTAGTTTTATTGACAGTTTTCCTGCAAATTCATTGCAATCAAAGCCGAATTGCTTTATTCTCCACCGCCTTTAGCGGTTATAGGCCGCTAAATACGGAGAGATGGCCGAGCGGTCGAAGGCGCACGCCTGGAAAGTGTGTATACGGCAACGTATCAAGGGTTCGAATCCCTTTCTCTCCGCCATATTTTAAATTAAGCCCTTGTTTATCAAGGGCTTTTTTGTTTATAGGCTGTATCAGCCCACCACATAAAAATCATTAATTTTAATGTGACCTTGATCAGCAAGTTTTGGTTTG
>JBJSYX010000320.1:0-6169 GCA_046090005.1 Methylomonas sp.
CACACCAAAGATCGTTAGCAATTTTCGAAATAAAATCTGATAATGTTTACCATAGTTCATATATCGTAAATTCGCTCAGATCAATCCGAGATATTTGCGCGATTACCCTACGCATTGGGCTTAATTCGGGCATACCAACCGTAATACAAAGCATAAGCCACCAAAAACACTAAATAGCCCGACCACAAAATATCCGAGACAAAATGTCCGCCCGCAGTCATCCGAGTAAAGCCCAGCGTCCAAGCCAAACCCAGAGTTAAAGCCAGATAAATTAGCTTATGGTTTTGCGCTAAAAAATACACCGCAAAAAATGCATAGCCGACTGAACAATGACCGCAAACAAAAGATTTATCAGTGGTATGGCCTAATTTAACCGGCGGCACATATTGAAATTCGCCGCCAAACTCTTGGATATGCACCGGACGAGGCCTACCCCAATGGTCTTTAACAATCAAATTCACCACCACTCCAGGCCCTAAAGCAATCACCAACAAAATATACAACGCTTGGCGACGATAACGACGACTGTGATCGTGGATATGACTTAACAAGAACACCAATAAAGCACCGCCACCGACGGCGACAGTGAATGGGAACGCATAATCAAATAGCAGTTTTAAAAACCAAGCATGTTGCAAAGGCCAGACGTCATTAGGATTTTCAGGATGGTAGAAAATCGATGCCAAACGGTAATCCCAATCGGTTAGCCAGAACACCAAAGTGGTAATACCGGCTAAAAACAACAGGGTGGTTAATTCATAAAAACGACGTTGATGAGTCATATTAATGGTCAGATTGTGCAGGCTGCGCCGATTTCGGCCATGCCTGTAAATTTTCAGCGAGATATAAAAAATACGATGAATTGGCTTTATTGGGATTAGCGATTTCCGCGACTAAACGAAAACTAGCAAATGCCGATTTTAAATCAGCTGGCACTTGATCGGCGCTTTCGCTAATCACAAAGGCGTTTTTACCGACAAATTTTAACGGTCCCTCCCAAACTTCGTATTGCGTCAAAACCTGCCCACTGGTATCAAAACGATAGACTGGCGGATGATCGGCTAAGTAAAAGCCTAATTGACTGGCTAAATAGCGATGCCCTAAAGCGACTACGAAAGTATCATGCAAATCAGGTAAGGCAATTAAGCGTTGCTGATGAATATCAACCGCTACTTGCTGCCAATTTTTGAAGCGTTTGGTCGGGTCGAAAGCGGTGTTTTGCAAATTGAGCAACTGTAGCAACAACGGCAAAATGCAAGTCATCACCACCATCAAATAACCTAGCCCCAAACCAACTTTCAAACTTTTCTGCCAAGCGCCAACTTGCCAATAACCGGCCAATAAAATCAGACCACTAAAATAAAACGGCATCGGCCAATTGCCCTGCACTTTTTGCAGCAAACTCAGCACTAAAATCACCAATAGCAACAACGGCCCCATTAGCCATAAAAAGCGTTGTTGTGACGTTAAGGTTTTGAATTTAAGCGCCGCTTGGACACTGACAATCACCACCACGACAAATAAAATCGGTGACACCAACAACACTTGGTAGAGCAAAAAATCCAGCGTATCTTTTAAATGCTGAGCAAAACTTAATGCTTCTTTATGCTCAAAATGGCCTTTACTATGCCCAAACATCACCCAATCATGTTGCTGATTCCACAGCAAAATCGGCAAGGCTGCTAACAAAATCGGTAGTAAATACCAGAAAAATTCACGCTTTAAGAAACGGCGATGCGATGGCTCGATGATTAAAAATACTAACACCAGCAAAGGCAAAGCAATCGCTACCTGCTTGCTTAACAACGCTGCACCACCCGCAATCCCCGCCCAAAGCCAAGCCCAACCATCCTCATCAAACAAAGCTTTGCGAAGGTAATACAAACTCATCATCCAAAAACAATACAGTGGCGGATCGATGGTCATTAAAAAATTCGCCAACATATTAATTGGCGTCGCTAAGATCATCAGCAAGGCAAATGCGGCCGGTCGTTGTCCGTAAAAGGCTTTAGCGGTGGCGTAGAAATACGCTAGAAAAACCGTGCCTAAAATCACCGTCGGTAAACGTACGGTAAAAGTGTAATCGCCCAATAACCAAGTGAAAGCACCAATCAGCCAAGCCACCATCGGCGGTTTGCTGTAATAACACCAATCCGGTTGCCGCGACCAATCCCAGTAATAACTTTCATCGCCCAGCAAATCCAAACCGTTCAAGGCTAAAAACGCCAGACGCAAGCCAGCCACAGCCAATAGCAGCGTCACTAAATGTTGATTAATCCAAGCCAGCGATTTATCCAGTATCAAAACCTGTTACTCCAATTTTTCGACATACTGTAGTTGTAATTGCAAACTACGTTGATTACGAAATTCGTTGACGTCCAATTTATAAGCCGCATTGATTTTACGGCAACCTAACCAATGTTCCGGTTTATCGGCAAAAAAGGCGATGGCATCAATTAACAAATTACTAAATGGTAAACGCAGCACGAATTTCAAATGTTGCTGACCAACAATCCGGCATTGAATCACATCAAATACGCCATCAAACACTGGCTCTGGAAACGCCTGCCCCCAAATCGCCGCTTGTTGCAATTGCTCGGCAAAGGCTTGGTTTAAATGCTGCTCAGTCAATTGCCCATCGCTCCAAACCTTTTGCTCTAAATCGACTTGCTGTAATTTCGCTTCCACGGTTTCCGCGAATAACAACACAAAATGCGGATAGTCACGCAGCTTGATGGTTAAACCTGCCGCCATCGCATGACCGCCAAATTTACTCAGCAATTGAGGATGAGCAGCGGCGATTTCACTCAAGACATCACGAATATGCACACCATTGATAGAACGTGCTGATCCTTTAATTTCACCGTCATCAGCGGGTGCAAACGCAATCACCGGACGATGCAAACGATCTTTTATCCGCGAGGCCAAAATCCCAATCACGCCTTGATGCCAGCCATCGTCGTATAAACAAACACCGGCTGAAACATGTTTTTCATCCAAGGCTTTCATCTCGGATAACAACGCCATCGCTTCGGTTTTCATCTGGCCTTCGATACCTTTGCGATCTTGGTTCAAGGTATCCAATTGTTCGGCCATGTCCCGCGCCAGTTCAATATCATGGGTTAATAAACATTGAATCCCTAATGACATATCATCCATTCTGCCAGCGGCATTTAAGCGTGGTGCAATCGAAAAGCCCAAATCAGCAGCATGAATATTGGCTAATTGCTTACCGGCAATTTCTACCAAAGCCTTAATCCCAGCATGACATTGGCCGGAGCGAATCCGCAATAAACCTTGATGCACCAGAATCCGATTGACTTGATCCAAAGCCACTACATCTGCAACAGTGCCCAAGGCGACATAATCCAATAATTGCGCCAGATTCGGCTCAGGGAGGGCATGTTGTTCAAACCAATGCGCTTCACGCAAACGAATCCGCAACGCCATCAACACATAAAACATCACCCCTACCCCAGCAATATTGCGGCTTGGGAATTTGTCATCAGGCAAATTGGGGTTAACGATGGCATCGGCCTCAGGCAACTCAGTACCCGGTAAATGATGATCGGTGATTAACACTTTAATCCCAGCGGCTTTGGCGGCTTTTACCCCATCAATACTAGAAATACCATTATCAACGGTAATAATCACATCCGGCTGTTGCTGCTTAACCAACTCAACAATTTCTGGCGTTAGTCCGTAGCCGTATTCAAACCGGTTCGGCACCACAAAATTTACCCGCTTAGCACCGAGCAAAGCCAAGCCTTGCATCGCTAAAGCACAGCTAGTGGCACCATCGGCATCGAAATCAGCGACGATACAAATTGCTTTTTGGTTACGAATTGCACCAAGCAATTCATCAACCATCAACTGCATCCCGCTTAACAGCCATGGCGAAGGCAGTTTTTTTAAGCTACGATCCAGTTCATCGGCTTTTTTGATACCGCGGCTACTGAAAATTGTTTGTAAAACCGGATCAAGTTCAGATAATGCCGAGGGATTGCCGCTCACAGGGCGTGGGGCAATGGCTTTTTTGATGCCTTGTAGATACATTTGATAATTTCGCGACTAACGTCGTAAAGAAAAAGCTTTGCCTGCAATTTTGCAAAGCTAATAAAGTGAAAATTTAACGTATGACTTGAATATCAAGATTCAGGTTTTCTGGCACATTTAACCACGCTTTGTCAGCTGTCAAAACGCGATAACGGCCTAACAATGCAACCGCAAGACAAGCTCTATCACCCAAAGATAATCCCAACGACCGAGTAACTGACCATAATTCAGCGGCACATTCTGCTTCTTCGACAGAGAAATTGACAATTGTTAACCCCAGCGATTCCAGATCACCACGCAAACCATCAACATCAACCCTTCGAAATAGACATTTCTGCATAACTTCTGACCAATTAACAGCACTGATAACACTATCAGCAATCACACCATCAACTAAAGCAGCCCCAGGCTCATTGTGTAGAAAGGCTAATAGAGCAGAAGCATCTAAAATGACTTTCATTAAATCAGTTCCAAATCAGCATCACGACGACGCTCGGCAATCAGCTCATCTGCCAAACTCAGCTCAGTGGGGATGCTAGCGAAACGTTGCCTTATTCGCTGTTTAACTGTCTGACGTTTCTCCAGAATTAAACGCTCACCATCGACTCTGGCAACCACCGAGTTTCTACCAAAATTAACAGCTCTCATTAATTCCACAGGAATCACTAAGTGTCCTTGAGTATCAATCTGAATTTCTGCTTGTAACATTCACTACCTCCAAACTTGCTACAGACCAAATACAACACTAAGGACAACCGCTCTTAAATTAAAATGGCGATTACCCCACTTTCATGTAGGTCAAAGCTACACCTAACTTAAGCCCTGCAACCTTTCTCAACAATATCAAACAACTCAGGTATATTATATAAGTCAATAAAAGGTATTTTTAACTCTCTAGTTTCTAATGTAACAACCCCATTTCCACAAAGATCAATACTTGGCAAGAAAAATTCTATAAAAAACCCTCCAAATACAAAACAAAAACAAAAATTTTGCTCTGATATTTGCCTACAAAACGGAATAGCTATAAGCTGCTTGGTTTTTTCAGTTTCATCTTTATATATTAATCTACTAAGTCTAACTTTCACCAGCTCGGAAGAACCAATATCCTTATTAGCAATACTTTTCCGTATCCGATCACTCCATATATCTGGAATAACAACCTTGGAATATTCTATGATTTCTGAGTTAGCTGCACGCCAAAATACAGATAAAAAAAAGAGGTATATTATTTCTATTTCCAGATTATAAAACTCAATAGAATTTTGATTCTTATTTACAATGCCTCTTTTTCCCTTCAAAAAAGAAACACTATATTGTTCATAACTTTTGTTTAAATGATTCTCACAATCATAACAAAGCTGATATGAAGCCCAGCTAGAATTACTTGGTTTACATTTGCCATTTTTTGTAACAACAGTAGCTTGCCTTCCATTAATTACTTTCTTAAAAAACGAATTAGGAATTGCATGAGATCTCTGGAGTTCTCTAAAGCCAAAACAAAGAGCGCAAGGTTTTTCGGAAGTTTTTTCAATTAAGATTGCCACAGGATTTACATAACGCACTTCCCAACAAAATACAGACGCCACAAGTCGGACAACATAAATGCGTCTTAGGAGAAATTTCAGCCCATCTATGATTTGTCATTAAACTAATCTGAATTTGGAAGTCTTAACTTCATTCGCATTACCATTTCTTTCAATGCGCCTGAACCATTTGGAACAACTCCTTTTGCAATTACATTGCCATGGAAACGAGTAGAACTTATAACAGGTCCATCTATATAATCATCCCCCCAATGCTCAAAAAATTGCCAATTTTTATCTTTTTTTGGATTTACTACATCGGGTAAATTATTAAGAACATCCTGAATTAGTCCACGCTGAATCGCAGGACAAAATCTATATTGGTAAAGTGCTTTTTGCAATTCATATTTAATTCGTTCTTTATCGAATTGCCAATCACCATCATCATTTAACCAATTACCCCATAAAAACCATTTTGCATATTTATTAAAAGGCATATTAGCCTGAATACACCCCCCAAAGATTGACGAAGTATTCATCACGGTCGTACCCAAAACAGTAGAGTTTTGGCCTAAAACTGACTTTTC
>JBJSYX010000321.1:0-6264 GCA_046090005.1 Methylomonas sp.
ATATTGGCAAAATTGATCGGCGTTCCAGTGAAAACCGTGGTCGCCATGGTAAATAAACCGGCTAGAACCAGCGGGGTCATGACCAGTAAAGTATCGACGATACTGCGACGGATGAGCATAAGCAAGACCGCAATCGACACCAGTGCAATGGTTATCGCTTCCTGGAATGCCGCCAGTACGGCTTTCATCGATTCCCAATACATCACCGGTAAATCAGTCGCATTCGGCGCAATCGCCTGAACATCAGTAATAAAAGTCTGCAAATTAGTTAAATCATTCAAATCTTGTTTAGGGAAAATTTGAATTCGATATAAACCTTCTTTACTTAACCAACGCTCTTTAATTTCCGTCGGAATCGATGCTGGGGTAATTTCTTGGGCATTAAAACCATTCAATAATTCGTTCATCACTGAGGGCAAAGTGCCTAGCAATGAAGTTTGAATTTTCTCAATAAACAAGCCGCGATCCGGTTGTAAACGCGCATCCAGCTCTACCATCACGTCCAGCAATTCTTGTTTAAAGTCTTGCAGGGATTTGATGTCAGCAGGATTGGTTTTTTTCGGCAAATTAGCATCAATCGCTGCAATCATCCGTTTGATACTGGGTACCGGATCATCGCCAGCTTTTAACTGTGGAAACGATTGACCTTGCTGCCCCAGTGTCATTGCCATTTCGTCAATAATTGCCAATTTATCTTCTTGTTGATCAGGGACAAAATCGAACAAGCTTACAGTTTTATCAACCGTGCTTAAGCTCTGCAATTGCTTTTGCATCGTTCTTGCTTCATCTGCAGATTTAGCCAATACGGTTAAGGTCATCGGTGAAGTATCTTTGGTTTTCATCAGCTCTTTAAAAGCAATCACCGATTCAGTATTGGGATCGCGAAGATTGAGCGGATTAAAATCGGTTTGAACTTGGGTCGTAAAATAAACGGCTGCAATTGCACCCGCCGCCGTGATAGCAGTAATCGGCTTGGCGTAATGCAAAGTAAATGATGCCAATAGTAAAGAGAATTTTGATGCCCCTGGTTGTTCGCCTTGGTGTAATTTATGTCTGGGTGGTGCAGGCAGCACTTTTAGCAACGCAGGCAATACGGTCAAGGTGACGAATAAACAGATAAATAAGCTAGTACCGGCCAATAAACCTAATTCCGAAATACCTTGATAATCGGTTGGGATAAAAGCAAACAAACCAATTGAAGTTGTGATTGCGCAAAGTAGCAATGAAGGCGCGGTTTCCTGCAAAGAGGAACGAATCGCACGGGTTTTATCGTTACCGTGTAAATCCAGATTGTCGCGATAACGCAGACAAAAATGGATGGCATACTCAACCCCTAAACCAATATTTGATACCGCAAAAGCGACAGAAATCAGATTTAACTGCTTAACCGCGACCGAAGCAAACAAGCCGCAAAACACCATGCCTAATGCCAAAGTAACCAAAGTCGCAATCATCAGCAACCATGAGCGGTAAGCCAATAATAAAATCACCAATACCAAGACAATCGAAAAAATACTGGCGGTAAATGTGCCTTCGCTCATGCCGGCCATTTCATCGTGTTCTAAACCGACTTCGCCAGTAATCCAGACTTTAACCGCTGGTAAATTCGGGTCTTGAATTTTTTCTACCGCATGGCGAATCGAATTAATCGCTGGCTCAACCGGTAAAATCTGGTTGTAATCAAACTTAGGTGTGACAAAAATAAACGCTTTATCGGATTGTTGTTCACTGATTTTGTTTTCTGCAATCAGCTTTTGCCAAGACAGCAAATCGGTTTCGCCATTTAAGGTTTTATGCAGCGAATAAGTCACTTTATCAATCAGCGACATAATGTCGATGGGCACTTCTTCAGATTTGGTTTCTGCATTTAATGCATCTTCAAAAATCGAGAAAAAGCCATTCAAGCTAGGGTCGCGGGAAATCCGGCCAATAAAGGGTTGCGCTTGTGCCAAGGTAATCGAAAAGTCTTGTAACTTATCGCTATCCAAATACAACAAACCATTACGATGAAAAAACGCATTTTCATCGGGGCGATAGACTTTGGTGAAATGCTCTTTATCAGCGCTTAGTTCGCGGCTCATACGCTGAGCTGCGGCCTTAGTTAATTCAGGGCTAGACGATTCCACAACCAATAACAAGGTGTGTACTTCCTGTCCAAACGCCTGTTCGAAATTGCGGCGGTTTTGTTGAAACGGTGCATCCGGCGCAATCAGTTCAGCAGTATCGGTATTCACCATCAAATGAGTACCGGTGTATTGAATCGCCAAATAAGCCAATAACACTGCCGACGTTAATAATAACGATGGCGAATACAGTAACCAGCCACTCCAGCGATGTGCGAACTGACGTAAATTATTTTCCATCGACATGATTACGCGCTCACCACAGTATTAATCAAATAAAGCGTGTAACCGACATAAACCGCCAATAACGCACCGCCTTCCAGACGATTAATGCTGCCATTGCCTCCATTGCGGTTGTAGCCTAACGCAAACAAAGCCACAGTTAATAAAGCCATGAGCGGCCAGTCGCGGTGCAAAATTTCGCTAGGAATCAACATTGGCTGAATTGAACCCGCCAAGCCAACAACCCCTAAAGTGTTAAACAGGTTAGAGCCAATGATATTCCCTAGCGCCAAATCATCTTCACCTTTACGCGCAGCGACAATTGACGAAGCCAATTCAGGTAAAGAAGTACCAATAGCGACAATCGTCAAACCAATCACCAAATCACTCACACCTAAGTCGTGAGCAATTGACACTGCGCCCCAGACTAACATTCTGGAACTGACGACTAATAACACTAAACCACCAATCAGCCAAATAAAGGCTTGACTGGTTGACATCGCGTGTTCGTCCAGTTCATCTCCCATTTCATCCTCAAGCACATCATGGGTTTGATTGCTGCTTTGACGCATCATCCAGCCCATCACCACAGCCAACAAACCCAATTCCAAAAGGCCATCAAATTGCGATAATTGACCATCATAAATTTGTACTAATGCAAATACCGTCACCAAAAACAAAATCGGTAACTCTTTGCGAATCACTTGCGAATGCACCACGATCGGGCTAATCAACGCCATACTGCCTAAAATCAAAGCAATATTGGTAATGTTGGAGCCATAAGCATTACCTAAAGCGATACCTGGGTTGCCTTGTAAAGCCGATAACGCCGATACTGATAACTCCGGTGCTGAGGTGCCAAAACCCACCACCACCATACCAATTAACAGTGGCGACATACCCAGCGAGCGAGCTGCAGCCGCTGCACCTTCGACAAAGACATCAGCGCTCCAAACTAAAATAATCAAGCCAATTACAATCATTAACAGTGGCAAAGCCATAAATTACCCTTCAACAAAAAACAAAAACCAAGCTAGTGCAAATGCCCTAGAAACTAATCAACGGTCCATTGCACAACGCCACTATAAGCACTAGCAATCACCACCAAACCAAACACGATCCGATACCAAGCGAACACAATAAAATTATGATGACTGATATAACGCAACAAACCTTTAACTGCGATTAAGGCGCTGATAAATGCCGCGATTAAACCGGATGCAAACAGCAAGCTATCATCAGCCAGATTTAACAAATCCCGATGTTTATACAAGTCATAAGCACTCGCCACGATTAAGGTCGGAATTGCCAGAAAAAATGAAAATTCAGTGGCTGCTTTACGCGATAAACCAAATAACAAACCGCCGATAATCGTCGCCCCAGAGCGCGAGGTGCCAGGAATCAAGGCAAATGCCTGAGCAAAACCCAGTTTTAAAGCATCTAACACGGTTAAATCATCGACATGACTAACGCGAATCTTATGTTCACGTTTCTCCGCCCAGATAATCACAAACGCCCCGACAATAAACGCTAAAGCCACCGGTAACGGTTTAAATAAAACCGCCTTAATCTGTTTACCAAATAAAAAACCCAAGCTAGCCAATGGCAAAAACGCCACCGCCAAATTTAAAACAAACTTCTGCGCTTGTCGTTCGCGAGGCAGGCCAGTGATAACACTAAAAATCTTGCGGCGGTATTCCCAACAAATCGCCAAAATCGCCCCAACCTGAATTACGACGCTAAACAGCTTAGCTTTATCATCATTAAAATCCAGCAAATCCCCAGCCAAAATCAAATGCCCAGTACTGGAAATCGGCAAAAACTCAGTTAAGCCTTCTACCACGCCCAAAATCAAGGCCTTAATCAACAATTCAATATCCAATTTTCAAGCTCCAAAAATGCCAGCGGCACAAGCTAAGTCCGCGATTTATCGAGTGGTATTTAAACAGAAAGGCTTAGCAAACAGACATAGCCAAAAAGCCATGCAAACGGGGCGGGATTATAGTCGAAATAGTGAGGGTGGCGTAAGGTTAGGGATGGTGGCTAATGGGGTACAAGTATTTGATGTTAGTGCGGTGTTTAGGATTTGTTATATCTTGCCTATCGATTAAACTGCTTAAAATCACATTTAATAGAGAACGTCATGACCGATTACTTCAACGCAGGACAACGCCAATTACAAGATGAATTTGATAGTCGTCGCTTAGCCGACCGCTTGCAGCAAGGGATTATTCAAGTGACCGTCAATCCTGCTGATGCTGAATTTATCGAAGCGCAAAACATGTTTTTTCTTGCTACCGTCGATGATAAAGGCCAAGCCAATTGTTCCTATAAAGGTGGGTCAAAAGGTTTGGTTAAGGTCGTTGATGAAACTACGTTGGCTTTTCCGATTTATGACGGCAATGGCCTGTTTATGTCTGCCGGCAATGTATTGGTGAATGGTCAAGTGGGTTTATTGTTTATCGACTTTGAGCGACAAGCGAGGGTTCGGGTCAATGGGCTTGCCAGTATTGCCGCTGATGATGAGTTGTTGGCTGCTTGGCCGGAAGCTTTGTTTGTCGTGCGTGTCGATGTGAGAGAAACCTTTCCGAATTGTCCACGTTATATCCATAAAATGGCTTTGGTCGAACAATCAAACTTTGTACCGAAAGCCGATTGTGAAACGCCAGTTGCTGATTGGAAAAAACTGGAAATTGTCGCTGATGTGTTACCCGCTAAAGACGCCCACCTTGCCAGTAATGAACAAGATGTTTTGGCGGCGATTAATCGGAATTAGCTTACTGAAAAACTGGGGCAGATGGGTCGCTTAATCCTGTTTTGCCTGTCATTTTGGAGAACGACGTATGACTGCTATTACTTTTGATAAGCTGAAATTTGCTAATCGGTTAAAACAAGCTGGTGTGCCATTGGCTCATGCAGAGGCAGCATTTGGAGTAAAGAATCAGTTTATTCAACTCGAACAGCGTATAACGATTAAGTTGGGGAGTTTAATGGTGGTGGCTGTCGGTATTGTGGCAACTTTGGTAAAGCTGCTGTAGTTCGGTTAGCTGAACGGTCTTAAAGCTGCTCATGTTGTTGGTGTCATGGACATGGCTTTTTAGCCACTGTGACGTTGCATTCGAGGGTTGGAATCAGAGCTGTGGATGATTTTTGCAAAACATAGTTAAATTGCTGATGAGCCCTAATAGCGTGGTTTGTGTGCAAAAGTTGGTTGGACAAATGCTCGTTATCGGCCAATTTCAGACCGTTGAGTATGTATTGTGAACGGCAGAATTTGAATGTACATCCGTCTGTCGGCAAAGGAGAGGGCTTGATTGCAAGACACTTCCCAATTGATTGCACAAAGAAATCACGAGAGCCACCAATTTCAGCACTATCCATTCTGAAGTATTCCGTAATTTTTTTACGGCAAATTTGATATGACTTGGCAAATGCACTATCCTTAACGAAACATAAATGAATATCTGAAAAATCATGCTTACCCATTTCGAAGTTCAAAATTTCAAACAATTCAAACAGATGCTGGTTTTTGATTTATCAGCGACTCGGTACGAGTTCAATCCTGAGTGTGTTGAAAATGGTATCGTAAAAAAAGGACTCATCTATGGGCCTAATGGTTGCGGCAAGTCGAATTTGGGATTGGCTGTTTTTGATTTGATTTCACATTTAACCGATAATCAATGTAATCGCACATACTACAACAATTATTTAAATGCAGAATCAAAGGAAGATATAGCTAAATTTAAATTTATTTTTAAATTTGACAAAGATTGCGTTGAATACAATTATAGCAAAAAGAGTTCCGACTTAATTTTGAACGAGAGTCTCAAAATTAACAACGTAGAGGTTGTAAGCTATAATAGAGGAAAACTTGATATTTCTTTAAAAGGTGCTGAGACTCTTAATACTGATTTAAGCG
>JBJSYX010000322.1:0-4052 GCA_046090005.1 Methylomonas sp.
GCTTTACTATCAAAATAGTAAAGCCCTAATTAGCCAAGGTAATCAACAACATCCATACTTTGATGTGGAATGCCAATCACATCAATTCCATTAATTGCAATAGTATAGAAAATTAAATGTTTACCCTCTGGAAAACAATAATAGCCAGTTTTCACATCATCGCGTTTTTTGCCTAAACTCGGATTCTCTGCCAGCCACTTAAAACGCGAAAATATAGCCCGTAGATATTTATCGGCTTGATTCTTGCCCCATTGCTGAAACGAATAGCGCCAAATTTGCTGTAAATCCTGTTCTGCAAGTTCGCGAACTGTATAGATAGGACTCATACACTATGTTCTTTATGCATAGCAGCCAAAAAACCATCTTCATCGAAATCAGCCAAAATGGGGCTATTTTCACTGGCTTGCAATTTATTGCGTAACAAATCTAGCTTAATCTCCACATCTACTTGTCGCCCTAATCGAGCTTGCTCAAACTCAACAAACCAATCACGCAATTTTGAAAATGACGCATTATCCAGTTGGCTAATTTGCTGCTCTATTATTTCTACGCTCACCATAAATACCTCCAATCAATCAATTATCTTTGAAATTATAAAACACCCAACAATCAATGCGCCTCATCCCAATTTTCCCCAACGCCGACTTCCACCAACAACGGCACATCCAATTCCGCTGCATTCGACATAAGCTCGCGAATCTTCACCACACAGCTTTCTAACTGAGTTTCCGCAACTTCAAACACCAATTCATCATGAACTTGCATAATCATCTTGGCATCGACTCCGGTGTCGTTTAGCCACTGATCACAAGCCAGCATCGCCAACTTGATAATGTCAGCGGCGGTGCCTTGCATTGGCGCGTTGATGGCGGTGCGTTCGGCGTATTGGCGTTGGGCGGCGTTGCGGGCGTTGATGTCGGGTAAATACAAACGACGACCGAACAAGGTTTCCACATAGCAAGTTTGTTTGGCTTGTTCGCGAATGTCGTCCATGTACTGTTTTACCCCTGGGTAACGCTCAAAGTACAAGTTGATATAGGCTTGAGCTTTGTCGCGCGGCAAACCTAATTGCTTGGCTAAACCAAATGCTGACATGCCGTAAATTAGGCCAAAGTTAATCGCTTTGGCGGAACGGCGTAAATCGTTGGTAACGCTGTCTAATGGCACATCAAACACTTCGGCGGCAGTGGCGCTATGCACATCGACACCTTGCGAAAAGGCGGCCAACAAGCCGGCATCACCGGATAAATGCGCCATAATTCGTAGCTCAATTTGCGAATAGTCGGCAGCAACGATTTTGTAACCGGGGGCGGCAATAAAGGCTTGGCGAATTTTGCGGCCTTCTTCGCTACGAATCGGAATGTTCTGTAAATTCGGATCCGATGACGATAAACGCCCTGTCGCAGCCACCGCTTGATGATAAGAGGTATGCACTCGACCGCTTTTATTATTGACCTGTTGCGGCAGCTTGTCGGTGTAGGTGGATTTGAGCTTGCTCATACTGCGGTGGTCGAGAATCAGCTTAGGCAAAGGGTAATCCAACGCCAGCTCTTGTAATACCGATTCGTCGGTCGATGGCTGGCCTTTCGGGGTTTTCTTTAATACTGGCAGATTTTGGCGCTCAAACAGAATTTCTTGAATCTGTTTAGGCGAGCCAAGATTAAACGCCGAGCCGGCTAAATCATGAGCCTGTTGCTCAATACCCACCATGCGATTGGCTAATTCCAAGCTTTGTTGGTCGAGCATCGCGCTATCGATGAGTACGCCATTGGCTTCAATCTTGGTCAACACATTAACCAGCGGCATTTCAATATCTTGATAAAGCGTCCATAGGCTGACTTGCTGTTGCAACTGTTGCGACAGGGTTTGATGTAAGCGCAAGGTAATGTCAGCATCTTCACAAGCGTATTCGGCAGCGATTTCGATAGCCACTTCTTGAAAACCAATTTGTTTAGCGCCTTTACCAGTAACGTCTTCGTAATGAATGGTATCGAGGCTTAAATAATGCTTGGCCAAATCGTCCATATTGTGACGGGTGGCGGTGCTATTGAGGACGTAGGATTGCAGCATGGTGTCATGGGCAATACCGCGCAATTGAATACCGTGGTTGGCTAAAACATGGGCGTCGTATTTGAGGTTTTGGCCTAATTTGGCTTGGTTGGCGTCTTCTAATAATGGCTTTAAGGCAGTTAATACCGCTTCTCGGTCTAATTGCTCTGGGACGTCAGGATAGTCATGAGCGAGGGGAATATACGCCGCTTGTCCGACTTGGATAGCAAAGGAAACGCCGACAATTTGCGCGTCGCTGTAGTTGAGGCTAGTGGTTTCGGTATCGAAGGCAAAGAGTTCGGCTTGTTGTAGCTTAAGCAACCAAGTATCGAAATCGGCTTGGCTGAGAATGGTTTGATAGTCTTTGCTGGTTGGCGCAATCGGCTGTTCAGGCGCTTCGGTTTTGGCAATCGGCGCGGTAGCCGATGGCACATCACCGTTTAAGGTTTTCAACCAACTACTAAATCCCAAGCTACCCAATTGCTGTTTCAAGGCGGCAATATCGGGCTCGCTGCGCTTTAAATCATCCAAGCTGTAATGCAAAGCCACGTCACATTTAATCGTCGTCAACTCGCGCGACAACGGCAATTGACCCAAACTGGCGCGTAGGTTTTCGCCAATTTTGCCTTTCACTTGCTCGGCATTGGCGATGATGTTGTCCAAACTACCGTATTCTTGCAACCATTTGGCGGCGGTTTTTGGCCCGACTTTCGGCACGCCGGGAATGTTATCCACGGTGTCGCCCATCAAGGCTAGGTAATCAATAATCTGCTCGGGTTGCACACCAAATTTTTCAACCACACCTTGCACATCCATTTTGGTGTTGGTCATGGTGTTTTCTAAGCTGATGTGCTCAGTCACCAGCTGCGCCATGTCTTTGTCGCCAGTAGAAATAATCACCTTAAAACCTTGGCGTTCGGCATTTTGCGCCAAGCTACCGAGCACGTCATCGGCTTCGACGCCATGCTCGATAATCAACGGCAATCCTAAGCTGCGAATCAGCTCATGTAAGGGGGCAATTTGTACCCGTAAATCATCAGGCATCGGTGGGCGGTGGGCTTTGTATTGATCGTACAAATCATGGCGAAAAGTCTTACCGGGGGCATCAAACACTACGGCAAAATACGGCGTGTTGTAGTCGTTAATCAATTTACGCAGCATATTTGATACGCCATAAACCGCATTGGTGGGTTGGCCTTGGGCATTGGTCAAAGGCGGTACAGCGTGAAAAGCGCGGAATAAAAACGACGAGCCGTCGATTAAGATCAGTTGGTTTGGAGCAGTATCGGACATGTTGATTGCCAGTATCGGTAAGGTGCGGCAACGATACAGGGGCGAGGGGCGGGCTGCAAGCAGGTTTGAGCTAGTTAAGGTGATTAAATCACCTTAACTAGCTAACTAAGCGTTTTACGTTTATTTAGGCAATTTATCGATTTCGGCCACTTTTTCAAAATCAGCGCCGACACTGATAATAAAACTGGTCACTTGTTCAATGCTCATTTCCGATTTAATCACTTTGGATTCATGCACAATCACCGCAAAACCGGAGGTTGGATTAGGTGAAGTTGGCACGAACAACACATAACGATCGTCGGTTTTGTTAGTCACATAGGCGGGTACCCAAATTCCTTCTTTGGGATATTCAACATAAACCACTTCGCGCGGCTCTTGTAGCTCGTGACCGGCAATCATATTCACCAATTTTTTAGTCACTCGGTAAATCGTGCTTAACAAAGGAATCCGTTCAATAAGACTTTCAAAGGCAGCGATAATTGAAAAACGTCCTGAACTGACGCGATGTCCAACATAAGTAATCATCGCGAAACTGACGGCAAATAGCAGAAAGGTAATCAGATAGTTATCAGAGTAACCATAAACGAACTGAAATAAATCGCTCAAACGATCTTTAACGAACAGCACGATTTCCAGAATCACTACTACAGGAATAAACGCTAATATCCCGAGTAATGTGTAATTAAGCATTGTTTTCATAATCCACCCTT
>JBJSYX010000323.1:0-2971 GCA_046090005.1 Methylomonas sp.
GTTGGGTTTATCGCCTCGTGCTGGAATTGTTTTACTCACCGCTGCGCGGGCTTGGGCTTTGGTTGCTGGGCGTGATGCGGTGGTTCCTGAGGATGTGCAGGCCGTGTTAGTAGCTGTTGTTGGTCATAGAATTGGTGCGGCTGGTGTTTCTTCTCAACAGATTGTTGAGTCGATATGTCAGCAGGTAAAACTCTATGTTTAGCTCAAGCAGATTATTGAGGCTTAGGTCGTTGTGTTGATTGATTTGGATAAGCCTTTGCCAGCTGCTTCTGTGAGTATCAGATTAACTTATCGCGCGTTGATTTGGTTGGCTTTGTTGCTTGCGCTTTTGATGGTCGCTATTTTGCAGCATAACAATTTGCTGTATTTCTTGGTTTTTTGGATGATCTCCTTATCTCTTTTGGTCGTGGTATTGGGTGTCAAAAATATCAGGTCATTTAAAGCCGATTTGATTAGATGTAAACCGGTATTCGCTGGCGATTGGATTGGTTTTACTCTTGAGCTAAGCAATCGGACTAATAGTCATCTGTTTGGGGTGTATTCTGAGTTTGACTCACAAAAACCGGTCAATATCGCGAAGCACCAAACGATTAGACAATTGATAAGCATCAGTCCTCGTGCTAGGGGGCGTTATGGTTATCAATCGGTTCGTCTTCATTCTAGCTATCCTTTAGATTTGTTTTTGTTTAATGCTAATTATCCGGTTGACAGCTGTTTTTGGGTTTATCCGCAACCTTTAATGATGCCAAGCGCTGATCTAAGTGGTGCTGATGGTGATGCTAATCAGGGTGATATAGCGGGAATCCGCACCTATCAACCAGGTGACAAACTTAACCATATTCATTGGAAAAGTCTTCCTAAAGGTCAATTGCTACAGACCAAGCTTTTCACTCAATCTAATCGGCAGCCATCTATTGAATTCACTTTAGCGAGCACCGGGCAGCAACTGTTGGAACGACAGTTATCGGTGTTAACGGCGTGGATTATTGCGGCATACAATCAGGGCTTAGCTTTTCAGCTTAATTTGGATGGTTATCCTGTTTATGGTTCAGGTGAAGCACATTATCATCGGTGTCTTGAAATGTTGGCTGTCTATCAATCCGGTGCTGTATGACGGCCATTAAACAATCTGAGATTTCAAAGTGGTCATTTTGGGCTTTGTGGGGCTTGATTGCGGCTTCAGATTTGCCGCTTATCAACTATCTTCCCATGCCTGTAATGGGTTTATGGTCGGTGTTTTGGGTGTGGCGGGGGATGTTGTTTTATCGTAAGCATATTCAGCCACCTGCTTGGTTAAGCTTGTTGTTAGCTTTTGCTATTGTCATTCAGCAGGTTGTGTTCAATTTGTCGAGTGATCCAATAGGTTTTGGTGTATCTATGTTTTTGATTGCTTTCAGCCTCAAATTTATGGATTTTCAGCATCGGCAGGATGTTTTTTCGATTTTGTGTTTACAGTTGATTTTGCTGGCTAGTTTGTTGGTTTATAACCAATCTATTTTCATCGCATTTTATTTTGCTGTTTTGCTCTGGTGTTGGCTGATGCTGACCGTGACTATTCAAGCTAATATTGAGCAAAAGTTGTTGGCGTCGTCTGCTAAGAAAACCGGCTTGATGTTGATAATGGCCTTGCCATTAGCGGGTGTTTTATTTGTTTCGTTTCCAAGACTAGATTTGCCGCATTGGTTGAAAATTAAACAGCAAAAAACCAATGTTACTGGCATTAGCGATACTTTAGATCCTAGCGAATTTAATAAATTAATTAAATCAAACCAGCGGGTATTTAGAGCGCATTTTGAAACACAGCAGCCAGATGTTAAAAGTTTATATTGGCGAGGCATGGTTTTTTCCTTGGTTAATGGTAGGCAGTGGCGGGCGATTAATAACGATCATATTCAGATGCGGCAGGATGTTGTTGTGTATGGCGCCAGCCGCTATCAATACACTCAGTTGTTAGAACCGCAATCCAATAACTGGATTTATCCACTGGAGTTTCCTGGCAGCAATGACCCTCGACTGAGATTGAATGCCAGCTATCAATTACAAAGGGTTGATGATTTTCAAGGTAGTGCAGAATTTAAATTGTTTGCACATCCAGATTACAACACTGGCTATATCACTAAATTGGAGTATCGCCAGAATTTGGTTTTGCCTAATGACGTGACGCCAAAAATCAGACATTTGGTGACAAGTTTAATGCCTGCTTCTAATCAAGCGGCTGAGTTTGCTGAAAATGCGATGCAATATTTCGCTAAGGGTGACTTCAGATATAGTCTTGATCCGCCGCAAATGGGCCAATATCCAATTGATCAGTTTTTGTTTACCGATAAACAGGGTTATTGCAGTCATTTCGCCTTAGCTTTTGTCTATTTGATGCGGGTTGCTAATGTTCCTGCTCGTTTAGTGGCTGGTTATTGGGGGGGGAAATTTAATCCGGTCGGTGGTTTTTGGGATATTAAGCAATCTAATGCACATTTATGGGCTGAAATCTGGTTGGAGGGGAAAGGCTGGGTTCGATTTGATCCTACCTTGGCGGTTTCATCTGGGCCTTTAACTACGCAATCAACCAATCAACAGCAAGCCGCACGGCATGGAAACACAGAGAATTTACAACAATCTACTTCTGAAACTGCATTATCGTCGAATGGATTGATGCAGTTTTGGTGGAATATTGATTATCAATGGCATCGTTGGTTTGTGAATTTTAACGGTTGGACGCAGTCGGTTTTGTTATCTAATTTAAAGTTCGATTTAGCTAGGTTTTTAATTGTATTCTCGTTGATGGGCTTATCAATTATCGCAACATGGCGTGTGATTATTGGTTTCCCTGTCAGAAAAACCCTATCGCCAGCACTAAAAAGCTATCAGCTTTTTTTATCTAAGATGAGTCAATACCAATTGCCTGTAAACGCCGGTGAAGGTCCTTTGCGGTATGCAGAAAGAGTTTCTCATTTACGACCGGATTTAGCGGAAC
>JBJSYX010000324.1:0-3410 GCA_046090005.1 Methylomonas sp.
GGGCTCTCATCAAGGCCAACAGGTCGAATAAATTCGACCCTACATTTTGCCTGTTTCCTTAACTTAATGGCAGTGAGGGTAAGCGGTGCGTACCCTACGCCAATTAGCAGAATTTTTAAAATCATTGCATACTCGCCGCACCCTAACGCGGGGTATTTCCAGCAAATAAGTCGAGACAAAGCGAATTGTTCACTACAAAAAAGCTAAAACCGCAACGAAAAGCCTGCAAATGCACTAAAACTTGAATAAGTCGCGGCTTGATAGCGGTTTAAAGTTAGATCAAGATTCAAATCATCATTCACTTTCAAATTTAGCTTGCCAGTACCGTTAATCTGGAATTTGAAATCCTTATCCGCTTCTTTACCCATGCCTGGCGCAAAGCTGAGTTCGGAGCTGATGGCATCGTTCCATTGTTTTTGATAAGTCATCGGCGCAGCAAAAGCGGTGTATTGATTCGGTGTCCAAAACAGCAGATTGGTTTTTTTCGTATCGTCATAGATAAACTGTGCGCCCACCGTAAAATCAGCAACATTCCAAAACTTGCTATCCAATTGCAGCTCAGTACGATTACGCTGGTTATCATCCGAATAATAAAAATAAGCATTTTTAGCAGTGAAGCTTAACGACTCCATCAGCTTGATTTTGGCCTTGGCTTCACCACGGTTAAAACTCAAGTCATTGATAATCGCCCCCGCCGTATTGACGTAACTGTGATCAGCGCCTATGGCTAAATCGACGTTATCGCCAAAATTCTTGCTGACATCCACCGAACCCAGCGGCATGGTTGAACCGGTGCTACGGGCATCACTTGAGGTGTTCCCCGAAAAATCTACTACACCCAACGCAGCAGCAATCGCCGACTTAGCCCCCAACTCATAATTAACTTGAGCGCCTAATTGATGACCGGTAGCTTGAAAATGCGGCTCTTGCTCGGCGCCGCTGGCCGCTTTGGTAATGGTTTGATTAAAATCCAGATACTTATAAAACGCCGACCATGACAAAGCATCCGACCAGGAAAACTGCGCCGATGGGCTAAAGCTGTAATAAGTGCGATGAGCGTTATCTTGGAAATACAAGCCGTTCATTTGCAGCGCAGGTCTGAGGCGTTGATCGAGTTTTTTCAGCTGTTCTTGGATCAATGGATCATCGGGTTTAAGGGCGATGGCTTGGTTAAACTTAGTTCTCGCTGCCGTGTGATCATCACTCCAACTGAGGATTTTGCCTTCGGTGGTTAGTAATTTGGCGTTATCGCCATAACCCTGCGACTTCAATTGTTCAATGTTAGATAACGCCTGTTGATAGTTCCCAGATTCCAAATTCAAGTGCGCCAAGGTTGAAACTGTCGATAAAGCCGGATCAAGGCTTTTTAGTTGCTCAAGCAAGTCTTGACCGGAAAACGTGCGCGGCACCTCAAAACGCGGCAAGCTAAATTTCCCAGATTCGGCAGTGACTAAATCGGTGTTATCAACGTTAAACGCCAAGCTAAATTGTTTTTGCGCGATGCTTTGATTGATATTAAATGCTTCCGGTGCATTGGACAGCGAGCGATGGCCTTGGTCGCCATAAGGAAAGGCAAAGGCAAAAATATCGACCCCCGGCACTTCTTGCGCTACGGTTTGTTTACAAGTCAACATATCTTGCTCAATCCGCGCAGCGTATTCCCAATCGGTTTCCAAACGTGCCGAATCGCCTAGCCACATTTTATTCGCTAAAAAGTGACCAATATGACCTTCGGCATCGACCGGTACATAATGCTGCGCATTGGCACCGTGGCATTGCATATCCCAGCGGCCCGATTCATACATTCGGCGGATAATCGGCCACACGGTTGCATAAGGTTGGTGAGTCGCGACGTCGCTAACCGGCACAAACATCACTGCTTTAAAACCGACTTCCGCCAATACCGGATCAGCGTATTTAAAACTGTCAGAACGGGCGTCATCGAAGGTGATCAAAATTGGCTTGGGCGGTAAAGCTTGTTTACCTTGTAAAAAGCCCAGCATTTGTTTCATGCTAATTGATTGATAACCGGCTTGTTTCAAAGCCCGCATTTGTTGCTGAAAATTCGCTAATGGCACCGTGTCTTGGTGATCCGATACCGTAATGCCGTGATACAGCAACACCGGAATCGCCAATTTCTGGGCGCTGGCTTGTAATTGCTTCAACTCAGCAAACGCCTGATTTCTATCGCCAGCGAAATAGCTCAATTCCGCCAAATCTTGTTTTAAAGCCGAATTACCGACAAAAAACCGGCTATTCTCGGCCAGTGTGTCGCGTGCTTGGTGGTAATCGCCTTGCTCTTTATAGGAAATCGACAATTGCTTGATCACATCTTTCGCAATCGGATGGGCTTGATGCAAAGATTCACCCAGCTGAATCGCCTGTTCCGGTTGTCCTAACAGCCGCAACGCCTGAATCATATCCACCGAAGCACCGGATTTAATCGGATCTAACTGATTCGCGTGGCGAAAGTTTTCCAGCGCCAACGTGTATTGTTGCAACGCAGCATCATGCTTACCCTCCGCCTCAATTTGTTCCCCCCATCGCATCCGCATTTTGCCCAGCTGGGTGAGGCGGTCGAGATTAGGGTTGATTTGCGTCAATCGATTGTTCCAATAAATCGCTTTTTCGATGTCGCCGGCAAAAGTCGCATCATCGGCCAGCATCGTCATCGCAATCTCATTATTCGGTTCTTCAGTCACCACCGTTTGCGCGATCTTAATCGCTTGTTGATGCTGACCAGAACGATGCAGTAGCGTTGCCAGTTTCAATTTCCACTTGATTTCATGCGGATGGCGCTCAACTAATTCGCGCCATTTTTGTTCGGCCAAATCCCAATAATCTGCGGCTGAAGCGTGTTCCGCCAGACGAGTACGCAATAAGTCATTGTCCGGCTGTTGCTGCAAATGCGATTCCAACAAACTAATCGAATCATCGTAATCGTGTTTATTCCAATAAGTTTGTGCCAAACCGATAATCGCTACGCTATCTTCGGGATTATGCTGCAAACTTTGTTGATAATAGACCGCTGCTTCATCGTTCCTACCGGCATCGGCCAAAACCGTCGCCAAACGATTGAGCTTTTTCGGCACCGGATTGGCGGCCACTATTGGCTGTAATAATTGAATCGCTTCGGCGTCTTTATTCATTGCCAACAACACCTCGGCCTTGGTCGATTGGGCGTCAATATCAGACGGCGATTGCGCCAAAATCGCATTCAACTCAGTCTCAGCAGCAGGGTAATCTTTCTGGCCGATAAAAATTTTCGCCCGTCCCAATTTCGCCGCCTGATTATTCGGCTCGGTTTTTAAAATCTGCGCGTAATTATCCAATCCTTGTTGCCAAAGTTGATCTTGTTCGCTGGCATGAGCCACCGCCAACAGAGTCGCGTTATCAGTAGGCACGGTTTG
>JBJSYX010000325.1:0-3508 GCA_046090005.1 Methylomonas sp.
CGTTCTCAAAAGTCATTTTGATTGAACAAGACGATTTTGAAGAAACCCCTCCAAAAGATTTCAAACGCTTAATTCCGGGTGGCGAAGTGCGTTTACGTGGTTCCTATGTAATCAAGTGTGAACATATTATTAAAGACGACAACGGCAACATTGTTGAATTACGTTGCAGTTACGACCCAGCTACCTTGGGCAAAAATCCAGAAGGCCGCAAAGTAAAAGGCGTAATTCACTGGGTTTCCGAAGCTCATGCGATTCCTGCCGAGCTACGTCTATATGACCGCTTGTTTAGTCATCCAAACCCAGACACGCTCGATAACTTTCTTGACGGCATCAATCCTAACTCGCTAGAAGTGTTAAGCGATTGCCGCGTCGAAGCCAGCCTTGCTAATGCTACAAGCGAAAGCCGTTTTCAATTTGAACGTACTGGCTATTTTTGCTTGGATGCTGATAGTAGCGCTGAAAAATTGGTGTTTAATCGCACCGTTACCTTGCGTGATAGTTGGGGCGGTAAATAAGCCTTTAAATGGATGAGATAATCCAGCAAATCGGTTTAGCTACCGGCAAAAATCTTACTCTCCACCGTTTAACGCCCGTTAACGGTGGTGACATCAATATCGCTTATCAACTTCAAACCGCCGAATTAAACTGGTTTATCAAACTGAATCGCGCTGATTTGCTCGATATGTTTATTGCCGAAGCTGAAGGCTTACAAGCTTTGGCCGCATCTAACACTGTGCAACTACCACAAGTAATTAGCGTTGGCAGTCATCAACACTATGCTTATTTGATATTAAACTTTATCCCGCTGAAAGCTTTGCGCGGTCAGTCGACGATGATGTTTGCCGAACAACTGGCGCAATTGCATCAACAACCGCAAGCCTATTTCGGTTGGCATCGCGATAACACCATTGGTTCTACCCCGCAGTCTAATCAGCGCCATCACGATTGGCCGTCGTTTTGGCAGCAACAACGACTCGGTAAACAATTACAACTAGCCGCTGATAACGGCTATCTTGGTAACTTGCAAAAACAAGGTGAAAAACTTTGTCAGCGAGTACCTGTATTTTTCAAAGCCTATCAACCGCAAGCGGCTTTATTGCATGGTGATTTATGGGGTGGAAACGTCGCAGCAGATGCTCAAGGCCAGCCGGTTTTATTTGATCCCGCCTGTTACTTTGGCGACCGCGAAACCGATTTAGCGATGACCGAATTATTCGGTGGTTTTAATGCCGATTTCTACGCAGCCTATAACGCAGTTTATCCTTTAGATGTTGGCTATAAAACCCGCAAAACCCTCTACAATCTTTATCACATACTCAATCATTTGAATTTGTTCGGGGCAGGGTATTTGCAACAAGCGCAACACATGATCAATCAATTACTTTCAGAGTTGGGCTGACAAAACTTGCCTGATCAGTAAATCATTAACTACGCTTTTGCTTGGTTTTTTAAAGCAGGATTGATTTATGAAGATCAAATTGATTTGTCTTGAGGTAGCTCTTAAGCTACATTGTCGCCATGTATGAGTTGAAACAGTACTCAGACGCCAATGGCAATAATTTATTTGCTGAATGGCTAAACAGCCTAAAAGATAGGCAAGGTTTAGCAAGAATTGCAGCAAGGTTGTTACGTTTGGAAAATGGTAACTTTGGTGATTGTAAATCGGTTGGCGATGGGGTTTGGGAGTTGAGGATTGATTCCGGTCCCGGTCCCGTTATCGAGTCTATTACGCGATAGAAAATAAAAAACTCATTTTGTTATGCCATGGTGGAGATAAAAGCAGTCAGTCAACTGACATTACTAAAGCTATTTCACGCTGGAAAGATTGGCAAACGCGAGGTTAAAAATGAAAACAGAAAACAAACATGATGATTGGTTGTTTGAGCAGCTTAAAGATGCTGAATTCGCGGCAGATTTTTTGAACGCTGCTAGTGAAGATGATGATCCAGCCACCTATTTGTCTGCTTTAAGAAAAGTGGTGGATGCCAGAGGCGGGATGGCTAATATTGCAGAACAGACCAAGCTATCCCGCGAAACGCTTTATCGCACTTTGTCACGCAAAGGCAATCCAACCATAAAAACCTTGTCTAGCATTTTAAAAGCCACAGGTTTAAAAATCGCTGTTTCAGCACATTAACAATACATCCACCGCCCATTTCAGCGAAAATACCCACCTTTCAACCGCAACCAACCGCTATGTACAAATACCAGGGCTTGGTGGTTTACCAAAGCCACGATGACGAAGGTGTCATTGAGATTGTTGATAAAGACGGCGAACGGGCTTTGCATTTTGGTTCCGAATCGCGCCAAAGCAGCATGTTGCTGGCCGAACCCAATCGCTTACATTCTTTATACGCCCGCGCCATGATGGCTGGATTGCTGTTTCAGCCGCAGCCACAAGACGTATTGATGATAGGTCTCGGCGGCGGCACCACCGCTAAGTTTTTATTACATCAGTTTGCCGAATGCCGCATAAAAGTCATCGAATATCGCAGCAGCGTATTAAAAGTTGCTCGGAGTCATTTTGGTTTACCGTTTGATAATCGTTTAAAAGTCAAAATCGGCTGCGGCGCTCAGCATGTGCTTACCGAAAGCCGCCAGCACAGCGAGTTATACGACTTCTTAATGATCGACGCCTACGATCATGACGGTATGGCACCAGAAGTCAGTAGTGAGCTGTTTTTCGACAATTGCCACACCTTACTCAGCAAACAAGGCTTGTTGGTGATCAATCTTTGGGGCACTGATAAACCCTTATTTCAACAAGTGGCATGGAACCTAAGCCGCGTATTTGATCAGCGCGTGGTATTCTTGCCAGTACGCAATCGCGGTAATGTCATCGGCTTTGCTTTTGGTGCTGATATGCCAAAATTCAGCTTCAAAACTCTGATTGACCATGCCAAACAACTGGAACAGCGTTACCAGTTAGATTTTTCCAGCTATCTTCAAGACATAAAACGCCATAACGCCAGCGTTCTTAATCGGGTAATAAAATCGTGAATCACAACGCCGCCAATATTTTCGGTTACAAAAAATACTGGGCTCATCGCTTTGGCCCTGCGCCGGAATTGCCAATGAGTCTGGCAGAAATGCAACAACTGGGCTGGGATGCTTGCGACATTATTTTGGTAACCGGTGACGCTTATGTCGATCATCCCAGCTTTGGGATGGCGGTAGTGGGTCGGGTTTTAGAAGCGCAAGGGTTTCGGGTGGGGATTATTTCGCAACCGGATTGGCATAGTGCCGAAGACTTTAAAAAACTCGGACAGCCGACGCTGTTTTTTGGTGTCACTGGCGGCAACATGGATTCAATGGTCAACCGCTACACTTCTGATAAAAAAATCCGTTCCAACGATGCTTACACTGCCGATGGTGCCGCCGGTAAACGCCCTGATCGCGCGGTTAACGTCTACGCCCACCGATGCCGCGAAGCTTATAAAAACGTGCCGATTATCATTGGTGGCATTGAAGCTAGCTTGCGCCGTATCGCCCATTACGATTACTGGTC
>JBJSYX010000326.1:0-8343 GCA_046090005.1 Methylomonas sp.
CCATGTTTTCGAATTTGTCTTTCAATTCGATTTCCTTGGCAACCGATACACCGTCTTTGGTGATAGTTGGTGCGCCGAAGCTTTTATCTAATACGGCGTTACGACCTTTAGGGCCTAAAGTGACTTTTACTGCGTTAGCTAAAATGTTAACGCCTTGTGCCATTAAAGTACGAGCGTCGCCGCCAAATTTTACGTCTTTTGCTGCCATTTCTTAATTTCCTGAAATTGTTTAGTTAAGTCAAAAAGAGATTGGGAAAGGGATTAACCCAAAATGCCCATAATGTCGTCTTCACGCATCACAATTAATTGTTCGCCATCGACTTTAACTTCGGTGCCTGAGTATTTGCCGAACAACACGCGGTCGCCGACTTTTACTTCTAAAGCACGGACTTGACCGTTATCTAAAGGTTTGCCAGCGCCAACCGCCAACACTTCACCTTCGCTTGGTTTTTCTGCGGCAGAACCCGGTAGAACGATACCACCAGCGGTTTTAGTTTCTTCTTCAACGCGTTTAACGACAATACGGTCATGTAACGGACGAATTTTCATCAATATCTCCTTAGGTTCAAATTAAAAAATACAAGGTTAAAAATTTATTAGCACTCTCATGCTTAGAGTGCTAATAATATCCCGCTTTTGCACTCTGTCAAGCGGTTTGGCATCATCTACGCCTTAGCTGACAACACAAAGACCATGAACGATCAACAATTACTCCGATACAGTCGCCAAATCATGCTGCCGCAAGTCGATATTGCCGGCCAACAGTCATTACTCAACGCCAAAGTGTTAATCGTCGGGGCGGGCGGATTAGGCTCTCCAGCCGCCATGTATCTCGCTGCCGCCGGTGTCGGCCAAATCAGCATCTACGATGACGATCAAGTGGATTTAACCAATTTGCAACGCCAGATTGCCCATCACACTGCTGATATAGGGATGGATAAAGTCATTTCAACCCTTAACACTTTGCAAAATATCAATCCCGAAATCACGGTATTGGCACACAAGGCACGTTTAAGTGGTGAATTGCTGGCGAATGAAGTGGAAAATGCCGATGTGGTCTTGGATTGCAGTGATAATTTTTCAACCCGTTTTGCGATTAACCAAGCTTGTGTCAATGCGAAAACGCCCTTGGTTTCAGGCGCGGCGATTCGTTTTGAAGGCCAAGTCAGCGTCTTTACTCCAGGCACCAATAACAGCCCTTGCTACAACTGCTTGTATCAAAGTGACGGTGAAGAATTACAAAATTGCAGTCGCAACGGCGTGATTGCACCGATTACTGGCATTATTGGCAGCACTCAAGCCTTAGAAGCGATGAAGCTACTGATGGGAATTGGTGAAAATTTGGTGGGACGTTTGTTGTTGTTAGACGGCTTAGCCATGGAATGGCAAACCATGCGCTTAAAGAAAAATCCGGCTTGCCCGAGTTGCGGACATTTAAACTAAAATCCATAAAAGAAGCCGAGTCACCTCGGCTTTTTTTGTTAAATCTTATTTAGCTACCTTACCTTTCACGCCATTAATCAGCTTTTCCGCCAATTTCAACACGGCTGATTCGCTATCGCCATGCGGTTCAATATCACCAAATGGTTCACCATTTTTAGCGATATACATATAAATGAAGTAACCCAGTGGCGCAAATGCCACACAAGCAACCACCATCATCCAAAAGAAAATTTCAATCACACCGCCCACAGCGACCTCCTCTAGCTCATTAAGTTTTATAGTTTTATTAGGGCTCAAGCCTTAGTGCCGACTATAACCCTGTAATGACTACGGAACAAGCCTAAAAATTAAGGCTTTGCAAAAAATCTCGCTTTGCGTAGTCTGTAGCAAACCATCACTCAGCAGATCAAAATGAATAAATCTCAGCCGCACTGGCATAGCTTAGACATTGATCAACTTCTAACCCGCTTTGCAACTGACCTAACCACAGGTCTGAGCAATCAACAGGTTAAACAAGGCTTGGAGAAATTTGGGCCAAATCGACTGACGGTTAAACATGGCAAATCGAAATGGGCGCTATTGGTTTCTCAATTTAACCAGCCCTTGGTTTACATTTTATTAATTTCAGCGGCGATTACCGCCAGTTTGCAAGAATGGGTCGATGCTGGGGTGATTTTTGGGGTAGTGTTAATCAATGCCTTAATTGGCTTTGTCCAAGAAGCCAATGCCCTGAAAGCGATTGATGCCTTAAGCCACAGCCTGAATAAAACCGCCACCGTATTACGCAACGGCCAAAAACGCCTGATTGCCAGTAGCGAATTGGTTCCCGGTGACTTGGTGTTTTTACAATCCGGCGATAAAGTCCCCGCCGATTTACGCTTAATTCAACGCCGTAATTTACGCATCGACGAATCGGTATTAACCGGCGAATCGGTAGCGGTAGAAAAACAACTCGTCAACTTACCAAAAGACACTGTGTTAGCCGAACGCAACAATATGGCGTTTGCGTCCAGCTTGGTCACTTATGGCACTGGACTTGGGATTGTGGTTGCCACTGGCGATCTCAGCGAAATTGGCTTGATTAATCGCTTAATCGCCAGCGTTGCTGATTTAGAAACGCCTTTGACCCGCAAAATCAGCCAATTTTCACAATGGTTGTTATGGATTATTGTCGGCTGTGCTTTGTTGACCTTTGCGGTTGGAGTTTGGCGCGGCGAAACTTTATTGGATATGTTTATGGCTTCGGTGGCCTTGGCGGTCGGCGCGATTCCAGAAGGCTTGCCTGCTGCAATGACCATCACGCTGGCAATTGGCGTTTCAAGAATGGCGAAACGTAATGCCATCATCCGCAAGTTACCCGCCGTCGAAACCTTGGGTAGTACCACAGTAATTTGCTCGGATAAAACCGGCACCTTGACCCAGAATCAAATGACGGTACAGGCGGTTTATGTTGGCGGCAGTTTATTTACCATCAGCGGCAGCGGTTACACCCCAGAAGGCGAATTCAGCCTTGACCAGCAAACTATCAATCCTCAAGCTTATCCGGCTTTAATCGAATGTTTGAAAGCCGGTTTGTTATGCAATGACGCGCGTTTATTAAGCGAGCATCAACAATGGCAAATCGAAGGTGATCCTACCGAAGCGGCTTTATTGGTCGCCGCCCATAAAGCCGGTTTGCATCAAATCGCCACCAGTCAAAACCAGCCACGCCTTGATGCGATTCCTTTTGAATCCGAGCATCAATTTATGGCCACTTTGCATCGTAATTGTGAATCGGAATTGCGGCATATTTATCTGAAAGGCTCGCTGGAAACCGTGCTTGAACGTTGTGACCATGCGTTTGACAGCCATTTGCAAGTTATTCCCTTGAATAAAGCCGCCTTGCAACAGCAACTGCAACCATTAGCTGCGCAAGGCTTGAGAGTGCTGGCGTTTGCGCGAATTGAACACAGCGACAATCAGGTTCGACATCATGAAATCGGTAGCGGCATGGTGTTTCTAGGCTTACAAGCCATGATAGACCCACCCCGCCCCGAAGCCGCCCAATCAATTGCCGCCTGCTATAAAGCCGGTATTAGCGTGAAAATGATTACCGGCGACCATCCGATTACCGCCTTAGCCATTGCCAAGCAATTGGGTATGAAACAGGTTGAAACAGTCATCAGTGGCATTGAACTGGCCAAAGCCAGTCACAATGATTACGCCAGTTTAGTTCGTGATTGTGATGTGTTTGCCCGCATAGCCCCAGAGCAAAAACTGCAATTAGTGAAAACCCTGCAAGCTCAAGGCCACATCGTTGCTATGACTGGCGATGGCGTCAACGATGCGCCAGCACTGCGGCAAGCCAATATCGGCGTAGCAATGGGTTTATGTGGCACCGATGTAGCCAAAGAAGCGGCGGCGATGGTATTAACTGACGACCATTTCGCCACCATCGAAGCCGCTATCGAAGAAGGCCGAGGCGTATTTGATAATTTAGTCAAATTCATCGCTTGGACTTTGCCGACCAATTTAGGCGAAGGCTTGGTGATTACTGCCGCCGTGGTTGCCAATGTCGCGCTACCGATTACACCTCTACAAATCCTATGGATCAATATGACCACAGCGGTGTTATTGGGCTTGATGCTGTCATTTGAACCCAAAGAGCCGGATTTAATGCAACGTAAACCGCGCAATCCCAAACAACCTATTTTGACCCGTCATTTAGGGTTTCGGATTATCTTGGTTGGGATATTGTTATTAACTGGTGCTTTCGGTTTGTTTGAATGGGAATTGATGCACGGCGAAACCTTGCCAGCGGCACGAACAGTAGCCGTGAATGTGTTTGTGTTTGGGCAATTGATGTATTTATTCAACTGTCGCTCACTGCGTTATTCGATGTTTTATGTCGGTGTCTTTTCCAATCCCCAACTGCTGTTTGGCGTGGTTTGCATGACGTTATTACAGCTACTTTTCACCTACTGGCAACCGATGCAAATCGCGTTTGATACCGCGCCAATTGGTGTTGACGAATGGTTGTTAATTAGCGTGGTAAGCTTGTCGATATACACGATTATCGGTTTAGAAAAACTGATTCTTCGACAATTTCATCGCTAACAGGAGCAACCCAAATGGACGGCAAACCACCTTACCCGCCTTTCACAATCGAAACCGCCACCCTCAAAGTACGGATGGCAGAAGATGCTTGGAATAGCCGCGATCCAGACCGTGTAGTTCAGGTTTATACCGAAGATACTCAATGGCGTAACCGCGCCGAGTTTCCACACGGTCGCGAACAAGTCCGAGCATTTTTACAACGCAAATGGGCAACAGAACTGGATTACCGTTTAATCAAAGAACTATGGGCCACTGACGGCAACCGGATTGCAGTGCGATTTGCCTATGAATGGCACAATCAGGCTGGTGATTGGTTTAGAAGTTATGGCAATGAAAACTGGGAATTTAACGAAAAAGGCTTAATGCAACGCCGCTATGCCAGCATTAATGACATGCCGATTGAAGCTGAACAGCGTTTAATGCACTGGCCTCAAGGCCGCCGCCCAGATGAGCATCCCGGCTTGAGTGAGTTGGGGCTTTGAAATTATTCGATGATTGCTTGTAGCTTGGCAATGACTTCATCAACAATAAACTGAGGTGCTGATTCGAGTTTTTTGGCTTTGCGCGTAGCAAGATCAAGCGCACGGGGTTGGTCGCAACGGACAATACCAACCGTTTGTGTACCAGCTCCCATTAAAGATACCCCAAACCCAGCGGTTCTTGCCAAATTACCACCGCTAGTAATCGGTAATACAATCGGGACACTGGTCATTTTATTAAATAACTGTTTGGTCACGACAAAAACCGGACGAGTTCCTTGCTGTTCACAACCACTGATAGGATCAAGCGAAACCAGATAAATATCACCGCGTTGCATCAAAGTAACTCGTTGCCAACCGCTGGCGCATCAAGCCAAGCTTGGTCTTCTTGGTTTAGTTCGGTATTTGCATCACATAAAGCCAGCAATTGTTCCAGTGTGTAACGACGTTTTTGCGGTTCAATCACTAAGCGACCATCGATAATATCAATCTCGGCTTGAGAGCCTTCTTTAATCGCTAAACTTTCAAGAAATGCTGGTGGAATGGTCAGCATTACAGATCCGCCAACTCGTCTAAAAGAGGTTGTAAGCATAATTGACTCCTATGGCTAAAATTATATAAAAATATAATTCACATAGTAGCTAAAGCAATTACTTATGTCACCAATTAAATAATCACCATCGCATCACCATAACTAAAGAATCGGTATTGTTGCTGGATTGCGTGTTGATAGGTTTGCATCACTACGTCATAGCCAGCAAATGCCGAGATTAGCATCAACAAAGTCGATTCTGGCAAATGGAAGTTAGTCAGCATCGCGTCAACGGATTTGAACTGATAGCCTGGAGTAATAAACAAATCAGTGTCGCCAAAACCGGCTTGCAGACAGCCGCTCCGCGAGGCCGATTCCAAGGCGCGAACTGCCGTGGTGCCAATCGCCACCACTCGGCCACCCCGCGCCCGGGCTTGCTGGACAGCATCGACCGTGGCTTGGCTAACTTGGTAAAACTCTTTGTGCATGACATGATCGGCTAAATCATCGGCTCGCACCGGCTGAAAAGTGCCGCTGCCGACATGCAAGGTTACAAACGCTTTAGCAATGCCTTTCGCTTCCAGTTTATCCAGCGCCGCTTGATCAAAATGCAATCCGGCCGTTGGTGCTGCTACCGCGCCTGCTTGTTTAGCAAACACGGTTTGATAACGCTCTAAATCATCACTGTCATCTGCGCGTTCGATGTAAGGCGGTAAGGGAATATGACCAATTTCGGCTAACAAATCTAACAGGGTTTGTTCGGTTTCAAATTGCAGCCGGAATAAATCGTTTTCCCGCTCAATTACCCGACAAACTGCACCGCCGTCTAAATTGAGCAATGAATCCGGTTTTGGCGATTTACTGGCTCTGATATGCGCTAAAGCTTGACGCTCGCCCTCGACTCGCTCAATCAAAATCTCAATTTTGCCGCCACTGGCTTTGTGACCGTATAAACGCGCGGGAATCACTTTGGTATCGTTAAACACCACTAAATCGTTGGCAGTTAGCAAATCAAGAAAATCGCTGAATTGGCCGTCTTTGATAGCGCCTGACACTCTGTCTAAATGCAACAATCGGCTGGCAGTGCGCTCTGCCAAAGGCTTTTGAGCAATTAAAGATTCGGGAAGGTGATAATTGAAATCGCTTTTTTTCATGGCGTTGGCTGAATGGCAGAAACAAAAAAGGCCAGCAAGTAAACTTGCTAGCCTTTATATGTCTGGTAGCGGGGGCAGGATTTGAACCTACGACCTTCGGGTTATGAGCCCGACGAGCTACCAAGCTGCTCCACCCCGCGATTGATTTGTCTATTATGCTTTATTTTCCGATACTTAGCAAGCACTTTTTATGCCTGTTTTAATTTAGCTGGTTTTAACGCTGCCGAAAATAGATTAGTCCTAGCATCGCCACCAACAACCAAACGCTGACAAACGGCCCAACAACGCCGTCATAACTACTCACCAGATACAAAAATTCTGATTGGCTATTGAGGTTAAATAAATCTTTGCTGACTTTGATTTGCCAAACCCAACCGGCATGACAGCCAATGCACAAACCCAAGCTATGTCTGACCCGACTGCGCATCACCGCCAAAAACAAACCGACAACCAACAACGCAGTAAAAGCGCTGATAATGTCGGGATTGAGCCAATTGGTAAAAGCCTCGACAACTAATTGCAAGCCGGAAGCGGGTGTTAATTCGGCATAAGCAATCTGACTGCTACTTCTTAAAAAATGTAACGCCGAGTAATACACGGCACTAATAATCACTGCTAAAACCACATGCATCTTGCGCCGCAGGCTTGTCAGTAACATGCCACGAAATAGCAATTCTTCGCCCACCGCAATCAACAAGGCAAAAAATAACGCTACCCCAACCTTACTAGCGATTTTCCCAATCGTCCAATTCCGCGTGTCATCCCAAACATGCACATCAAGTCCATACAAAACCACTAAAACCGGCAGCAACGTCGCCAAAGATAAAATCAAACCTTGATTCAGTTGGCTAAAAAAACGTTTAGCAGGCGCAAAACCCAAATCTTTCCAGCTGAAATTCAGGTATTTGCTTAACGGAGAAATACTCAGAATCAACAAAACCAATGTCGCTTTACTGATCATTTTATTGATCGGCAACGCATCGCCGATGACCAACAAAATGCCATAACTGATAAAACTGGCAACACAAGCCAATACCACCAACAAAACCAATGGCATCAGCGCATAACGAATCGCAGCGATCAACGAAAATCTCCCCACAAACTTTGCACTGCGCTTAAAGCGGCTAACACTGCGGTTTCAGTACGCAAAATTCGCGCGCCCATTCTGACTGGAACAAATCCGGCAGCCTTGGCAATTTGCCGTTCTTGATCGCTAAAACCGCCTTCTGGCCCAGATAACAAGGTCAGCTGTTGGTTGTCTGGCTGCAAATCGGCCAGACAATGTTCGGCGTAAGGATCGAGGAATACTTTCAAGCCCTGTTGCTGAATCACCCAGTCACTCAAAGCACTAATCTCGCCTAATGCTGGCGGACGGGTGCGGCCTGATTGTTCGGCGGCATGATCAATAATATGTTGCCAATGTTGCTGACGTTGCTGTTTTTTCTCGTCATTAAACTTAATCACACAGCGTTCAGTGGTTAGCGGGGTGAGATGATTAACCCCTAATTCAACCGCTTTTTGCACCGCCCAGTCCATGCGGTCACCACGAGAAATTCCCATGCCTAACGTCACTTTTAACGGCGACTCCACATCTCTATCAATAAAAGCTTCAATCGCGACCCGCACCGATTTCCGGCTC
>JBJSYX010000327.1:0-2478 GCA_046090005.1 Methylomonas sp.
GGTTGCTTTAGGTGCGGCGATTCAAGCGGGCGTTTTAGGCGGCGATGTTAAAGACGTATTGCTATTGGACGTTACCCCATTATCATTGGGTATCGAAACCATGGGCGGCGTGATGACCAAATTGATTGAGAAAAACACTACGATCCCGACCAATGCATCACAAGTGTTCTCAACCGCTGATGACAACCAAACCGCGGTAACCGTTCACGTTTTACAAGGTGAGCGCGAAGTGGCTTCTGGTAACAAATCATTAGGTCGTTTCGATTTACAAGACATTCCACCCGCACCACGCGGCGTGCCACAAATTGAAGTATCTTTCGACATCGACGCGAACGGTATTTTGAACGTATCGGCTAAAGACAAAGCGACTGGCAAAAAACAGTCGATTATCATTAAAGCCTCTAGCGGTTTGTCGGATGAAGAAGTTGAACGCATGGTAAAAGACGCCGAAGCGCATGCTGACGAAGACCGTAAAGTAGCGGCTTTAGTTTCTGCGCGTAACCACGCAGAAGGCATGATTCACGCGACTGAAAAATCCTTGAAAGAACTGGGGGACCAAGTTCACAGCGATGAAAAAGCAGCCATTGAAGCGGCAATCAGCGATTTGCAATCGGTTGTGAAAGGCGATGACAAAGACGCGATTGAAGCCAAAACCAATGCTTTGACTGAAGTTGCTGGCAAACTAGCTGAGCGGGTTTATGCGCAAAATAATGCTGGCGGTGATGCTGGACAAGCCGAAGCACATAGCGAGCAAGCTGCTGAGCAAGATCACAATGTAGTTGATGCTGAGTTTGAAGAAGTGAAGGATGATAAGAAGTAAATTTCTGTAGTTGGCCTTCGATTGTTGGGTTCGCTCTATTCGAGCGAACCCAACCTTGGAACAGACGAAAATAGATTTGAAAAATGGCTTTCAAATAATTCAAGTAAATGAGCATTCAATACAAGGTAGCTAATTATGGACACAGCCTCAATAGAACGCGAAGCACTTCATCTACCCAGATCAGATAGAGCTAGACTTGCTCAAAATCTGCTATTGAGTCTTGAAACCTTAACAGATACCGAGTTAAACGAAGCTTGGCTTGATGAAGCACAGCGCCGAGCGCATAAAATTGATCAAGGTGAAACCGAGTTAGTTTCAGCAGATGACGTCAGCATAAAAGCCCATGCCTTATTAAAATGAAAATTTGCTTTGATTCAAATGCTGAAACCGAGCATCTTCAAGCTATTTCATTTTACGAATCACAACACAAAGGTTTAGGTGGCAACTACTTAAATGATTTTGAACAAACACTGAACTCAATTATTAGCTCACCGCTACGTTTTCGTGTTCTACGTTCGCCAGATATTCGCTCAGTTTCATTGGATAAATTCCCCTATAAAATTTTATTTCGTGTCGCAATCGATGAGATTCAAATTTTGGCGGTAGCCCACAAAAGACGAAGACCCGATTATTGGTTAGTCCGCATTTAAAAACTAAACAACGCCAAACCTCTAGGCATTGTTAAAATGATCCACTTATAAAAACAACTCCATAGCAAAAAATGGCCGCAAAAGAAGATTTTTACAAACTGTTGGGCGTCAGCAAAAACGCCAGCGAAGCTGAAATTAAACAAAGCTATCGCAAAATGGCGATGAAGTATCATCCCGACAGAAACAAAGACAATCCTGAAGAAGCTGAGAAAAAATTCAAGCAAATCAAAGAAGCTTACGAAATTTTATCAGACTCGAAAAAACGCGCTGCTTACGTCCAGTTTGGTCATGCAGGTGTTGACCCTTCAATGGGCGGCGGTCGTGGTGGTTTCGGCGGCGGTGCTGAAAATTTCAGTGATATTTTCGGCGATGTGTTTGGTGATATTTTCGGCGGCGGTCGCAAACAACAGCGCAGCGGCGTCCAACGCGGCTCTGATGTCTTATACAATCTCGAATTAACCCTAGAAGAAGCCGTCGGCGGCACTGAAACCACGCTGAAAGTACCTGTATTAAGCACTTGCGGGGAATGTAGCGGTAGCGGCGCGAAAAAGGGCAGCACGCCAATTACTTGCTCGACCTGCCACGGTCACGGCCAAGTGCGAATGCAGCAAGGCTTTTTCTCAGTGCAACAAGCGTGCCCCACTTGTCGCGGTACCGGCAAACAAATCAAAGACCCCTGTCCTAAATGCTATGGCCAAGGTCGGGTTAAAGAAAACAAAACCTTGTCAGTCAAAGTTCCAGCAGGTGTCGATACCGGTGATAGAATTCGTTTGGCAGGTGAAGGCGAAGCCGGTGTTAACGGCGGACCAAGCGGCGATTTGTATGTTCAAGTCAAAGTTAAAGATCATCCGATTTTCACCCGCGATGGCGCCAATTTGTACTGCGAAGTACCGATCAGCTATCCAACTGCCTGCTTAGGTGGCGAAATCGAAGTACCGACACTGGACGGCAAAGTGATGTTAAAAATCCCCGCCGAAACCCAAACCGGCAAATTATTCCGTTTACGCG
>JBJSYX010000328.1:0-7279 GCA_046090005.1 Methylomonas sp.
TTGGTGTGCTGCCTGAAAAAATTTTTTGATCTGGCGTAGGCAATGATTGGTTTTTAGCGTGTTATTACAAAACTTATTACAGTTTTTGTCGATTCTTATTACTATTCGTTGATTCTCTTTGAACAATAAAGAACAAAAAAAACCCGCTAAGCCTTGTGCTTGCGGGTTTCTTAGTCTTTATTGAACTTCTTTGAACTCTCACTTGGTCGGGACGGCGGGATTCGAACCCACGACCCCTACACCCCCAGTATAGTGCGCTACCAAACTGCGCTACGCCCCGAAGTGTTGAGTTAAAAACTGGCAATAAGCCGAATCAAGCTGGCGATATTACCATATTTAGCAATACACTATTTCAAAAGCTCCAGTATATCTTCCAATTCAATAATCATTTGATGAATTAGTTGCTTACTACGTGTGGAATCACCTTTAGCATTATCACTGACTAAATGGGCTTTAGCGCCACCAATCGTGTAGCCTTGTTCATAAAGCAATGAGCGAATCTGACGAATCAATAATACGTCATGCCGCTGGTAATAACGTCGATTACCGCGTCTTTTTACCGGACTCAGTTCGGTAAACTCCTGCTCCCAATAGCGAAGCACATGCGGTTTAACCGCACACAAATCACTGACTTCACCGATAGTGAAATAGCGCTTGGCCGGAATAATCGGCAATTCGTTGTTATTACTGGGTTCCAGCATAAGATTCTACTCGGGCTTTTAATTTTTGACCGGTTCTAAAAGTCACCACTCGACGCGGAGTGATGGGAATTTCTTCGCCTGTTTTAGGGTTTCTCCCTGGGCGACCATTTTTATCACGCAATTCAAACTTTCCAAAGCCTGAGATTTTAACTTGCTCACCATTTTCTAGCGATTTTTTTATTTCGTCGAAGAATAATTCGACAATTTCTTTGGCTTCACGTTTGTTTAAACCGAGTTCTTCAAACAAACGCTCAGCAATATCTGCTTTAGTTAATGCCATAATCAGTCCCTCAATTTTGCATTTAATTCGGTTGCCAACACATCCAATACTGTTTTGAATAGCGCATCAATTTCAGCATCAGTCAAAGTGTGGGTAAATTCTTGCAAGACTAAGCTTAAAGCCACGCTTTTATAGCCCTCTGCAACCCCTTGACCACGGTAAATATCAAAAATCTGTATCTCACGAATCAAAGTTTCATTGCATGATTTAATGCAATGAATAATCATACCGGCTGAAACTGAATCTTCTACCAATAAAGCAATATCACGACGCACAGAAGGAAATTTCGATAGCGGCGAGAATTTTGGTACCGCACGCTCTAAGATCGCCTCTTGCTCAAGTTCAAACAAGAATACAGGACTATCAAAGCCTAATTGTTTTTCCAGATTAGGATGCAACATCCCCATTAAGCCAATTGGTTTACCGTTACTGTCGCTGATTTTTGCACTTTGGCCTGGGTGCAGACTTGGGTGCTGAGTTGCTTCAAACACAGCGGAGGTGCCAGTTAAGGCAAATAAAGCTTCTACATCGGCTTTTACGTCGAAGAAATCAACGTTTCTGGATTTTTCAGCCCATTGTTCGCTGTTGATATGTCCAACCACCAAGCCAGCCAACATTTTAATTTGCTGGGTTTCACCATTCACGCGAGTGAATTTTAAACCGGCTTCAAACAAGCGCACGCGAGTTTGTTGACGATTTAAGTTATACAGCGCGGCATTTAACAAACCACCCCACAAGGTCGTCCGCATTACTGCTAATTCTGACGAAATCGGGTTTTGGATACGAATAAACTCATCATTAGGTGCGATGATGTTTTGCATGTTTTCGTCGATAAAGCTGTAGGTAATCGCTTCTTGATAACCTCTATCAACCAAACAGTCTTGCAATCTGGCGATGGTTAATTGGCCTTCTGGGGCTTTACCTAAAGCGGCACGCATTAATAAGCTGCTGCTTGGCAAATTGTTGTAGCCGTAAATGCGACCAATTTCTTCTAATAAATCTTCTTCAATCGCAATATCAAAACGGAAACCAGGCGGGGTAATCGACCAGCCTTCTGCGGTTTGGGCGACTTGCATCCCTAAGCCTTGGAAAATACGGGTAATTTCTTGGTTATCCAAGCTAATACCGAGCATTTTTTCAATGCGTTGTTGGCGTAAGTTAACCGCTAAACGTTGTGGCAAAGCAGATTCATCAATGGCTTGGCTAATCGGCCCAACACGACCACCCGCAATTTCAACAATCAGCTGAGTGGCGCGTTCGATGGCGCGTTGTTGCAAAGTAAAATCTACGCCACGTTCAAAACGGTGCGATGAGTCGGTGTGCAAGCCAAAATGACGGGCTTTACCCGCGACGCTGATTGGATTGAAAAACGCACATTCCAAGAAAATATCGCGAGTTTGATCGGACACCGCGCTGTCTTTGCCGCCCATTACACCGGCTAATGCCAAGGCTTGATTTTGATCGGCAATCACAATGGCTTGACCATCTAATTCAATACCTTGGTCGTTTAATAAAGCCAAAGGCTCGGCTTGACGACTGCGTCTAACCACAATCGGTGCTTGTAATTTGTCAGCATCGAAAGCGTGTAGCGGTTGACCCAATTCAATTAAAACGTAATTAGTGACATCGACCACCGGGCTTAGGCTGCGAATCCCACAACGCCGTAAACGCTCTTGCATCCATAACGGTGTCACCGCATCTGGATTAATGCCTTTGATTAAACGACCTAAATACACAGGGCAAGCATCACTGGCTTCGACATTAATCGCTAAAGTTTCTTGGTGTTCGACAGCAACTACAGCGGTTGATACGGATGAAAAAGTCAAATTGTTAAGTACGGCAACTTCACGCGCCACACCTTCCACACTTAAACAATCAGCACGATTAGGGGTTAAACCTAATTCGATGACATTGTCATTTAAAGATAAATAATCACGGATATTGGTGCCAACCGGTGCATCATCTGGCAATTCCATTAAGCCGGTAGAACTGGCAGCAATGCCTAATTCTTTTTCAGAACACAACATGCCGAATGACAATTCACCACGTAATTTGGATTTTTGGATCTTGAAATCGCCGGGCAATACCGCGCCGATTAAAGCTGCTGGAATTTTTAAGCCAGGACGAACATTGCTAGCACCACAAACAATTTGTAGCGGCTCTGCTTCGCCGACATTAACCTGACAAATCCGTAACTTATCAGCATTCGGATGCTGAATCATGGATAACACTTCAGCAACGACAACACCGTTAAAATCAGCAGCGACCGGTTGAACGGCGTCTACTTCTAAGCCAGCCATTGTCAATTGAGCGACTAATGTGGCTGTATCGACGGGCGGATTGACCAGCTCCCTTAACCAAGCTTCACTTACTTGCATGATTCAATCTACCGTTATTTAAACTGTTGCAAAAATTTAAGATCGTTTTCAAAAAACATTCTTAGATCATTGATGCCATAGCGCAGCATCGCTAATCGTTCTACGCCCATACCGAAGGCAAATCCTGAAAATTGTTGATGATCAATATTCACCGACTTGAATACTTCAGGATGAATCATGCCGCAACCCATCACTTCTAGCCATCCAGTATGGCTACAAACTCGGCAACCTTGACCATCACAAATAACACATTCAATATCGACTTCAGCCGAAGGTTCGGTGAATGGAAAATACGATGGACGGAAACGGACTTGAATGTCTTTTTCAAAAAATGCGCGTAAAAATTCAAATACCACACCTTTTAAATCAGCAAAGCTGACGTCTTTATCGACTAAAAAGCCTTCCACTTGATGGAACATCGGTGTGTGAGTTAAATCTGAATCACAGCGATAAACGCGACCTGGAGCAATCACTTTAAGCGGCGGTTGTTCTGATTCCATCACTCGAATCTGTACCGGCGAGGTATGAGTTCTCAACACAGTATGCGGATCGAAATAAAAGGTATCGTGCATCGCCCGCGCTGGATGATGTTCTGGAATATTAAGCGCGCCGAAATTGTGATAATCATCTTCAATTTCAGGACCTTCGACCACATCAAAACCAACGCTGGCAAAAATTTTGGCAATGCGGCGTAATGTAATGGTGACCGGATGTAGACCTGAGGTCGTTTGACCACGACCTGGCAAGGTAACATCAACACACTCACTAGCTAGACGCGCTTGCAATTGTTCAGCTTCTAGGCTGATTTTGCGAGCATCTAAGGCTTCTTGAAAGCTGTTTTTGACGGTGTTAATGACTTGACCAGCGGTACGGCGTTGCTCAGGTTCGAGTTTACCAAGCTCTTTCATTTGCTCAGTAAAAACACCTTTTTTGCCTAAGTAATTAACTCTAACCTGATCTAGCTGGCTTAGGTCTTTTGCATGTGCAAGCTCTTGTAATGCCTGCGTAAGAATTTCTTCGATACTAGCCGACACAACTCAGCTCACTTTATTTGGAATAGGAAGGATAAAACATGAAGGTTCTGTCGGTTTAGCCGATCAGAAACTCCCCGCTTATGCGGGGAGTCAATTGTTAATAGGTCGATTAGCCGACCAACAACAAGTCTTACGGTTTGCTTTGGTGAGCAATCGCAATTTTAGCGATTTCTGCAAACGCATCAATGTCGCGTACTGCAAGGTCAGCCAAAACTTTACGGTCAATCTTAACATTGGCTTTGGTCAAACCATTAATCAAACGGCTATATGAAATACCGCTCAAACGAGCTGCCGCATTGATACGAACGATCCAAAGCGCGCGGAATACGCGTTTTTTGTTTTTACGGTCACGGTATGCATATTGACCGGCTTTGATAACAGCCTGTTTAGCTACACGATAGACCCTACTACGGGCACCATAATAACCTTTGGCTAGTTTTAAAATCTTTTTGTGTCTTGCTCTGGCGGTGACGCCGCGTTTAACTCTAGGCATTTTCTACTCTCTTCAATGATGACAAATCAACTGTATGGCAACATACGCGCTACTAATGGCGCATCTGAAGGGTGCAGAATTGCTGTTTTACGCAACTGTCTTTTACGTTTTGTGGTTTTTTTAGTCAAGATATGACGTTTATGCGATTGTTTGCATTTAAAACCGCCACTGCCGATTTTCTTGAAACGTTTGCCGGCGCCGCTGTGGCTTTTCATTTTTGGCATTTGTTTTCTCCAATAATTAAAAATAAAGTCCCTGAGAAAAAACTCGATGAGGCAAAATGCTTGGCCCCATTGAATTTTTGACATATTGCTATGTCGTTAAGCCTTGCAGTCCTGAAAGGCTGTGCTGTTTATAAAAACAGCGAAATTATTTTTTCTTTTTAGGTCCCATCACCATAACCATCTGGCGACCTTCGAGCTTAGGAAATTGTTCAACTGCTGCAACTTCTTCCAAATCTTTTTCGATACGTTTTAATAAATCCATACCTAACTCACGGTGAGTTAATTCTCGACCTTTGAATCGAACGGTAATTTTGGTTTTATCGCCTTCGTTAAGAAATTTAATCAAACTGCGTAATTTAACTTGGTAATCACCTTCTTCGGTACCAGGTCTAAATTTAATTTCTTTGATTTGGATTTGCTTTTGTTTTTTCTTGGCGGCTTGCAGTTCCTTGTTTTGTTCAAACTGAAACTTGCCAAAATCCATGATTTTGCAAACCGGAGGATCCGCATTGGGTGAAATCTCAAACAGATCCAGACTTGCATCATAAGCTAGCTGTAAAGCTTCGTTAATTGAAACAACCCCGACTTGTTCGCCTTCCGCGCCAATTACCCTAACCCGTCTTGCGGTAATTTCGGTATTTAAGCGCGTTGTATCTTTTTTAGAGCTGATACCCTATCCTCCAAATTATTATTATTTTCTGTCGGCGATTTCGTTTTTAAGCCGTTCAACCAGATCGTTTATTGACAGACTTCCGAGATCTTCTCCCTTTTGGGTGCGAACCGCGACAGTTCCTGTTTCCATTTCTTTGTCGCCGGCAATCAGTTGATACGGCACACGCTGCATGGAATGCTCGCGGATTTTAAAGCCTATCTTCTCATTTCTCAAGTCAATTTTGACTCTAAAGCCTTGTTTTTCAAGTTCTAGCCGCAGCTGTTCGGCGTATTCCGCGTGCTTATCGGTGATATTCATAATCACCAGTTGTACCGGCGCCAGCCATAACGGGAAGTTGCCGGCATGCTGTTCGATCAGAATACCGATAAAACGTTCCAGTGAACCTAGGATAGCCCGATGCAGCATAACCGGCACATGACGAGCACTATCCTCACCGATATAGGCAGCACTCAGACGATCCGGCATCGAGAAATCCACCTGAATGGTGCCGCATTGCCAGACCCGGCCAATACAGTCTTTTAACGAGAATTCAATCTTAGGCCCGTAAAAAGCACCTTCACCGGGCTGCAACTGCCAGTCCAGACCTTTGTTATTCAGCGCCAGTTCCAAGGCATTTTCGGCCTTATCCCAGACAGCATCGTCGCCAACCCGGTTTTCAGGACGAGTAGAGAGTTTGATCAGCACATCTTCAAAACCGAAATCCTTATAGACTTCAAACAGCAGATCAATAAAGGTAGAAACCTCGGCCTGAATTTGGTCTTCGGTACAAAAAATATGCGCATCATCCTGCACAAAGTTTCTGACCCGCATCAGACCATGCAAGGTACCGGAGGGTTCGTTGCGGTGGCAGGAACCAAACTCCGCCAGACGCACCGGCAAATCACGATAACTTTTGATGCCCTGGTTATAAATCTGGATATGACAAGGACAGTTCATCGGCTTCACCGCATAGTCACGGCTTTCCGAATGGGTGGTAAAAATCATGTCGCCGAACTTATCCCAATGACCGGATTTTTCCCATAGACTGCGATCAACGATTTGCGGTGTTTTCACTTCGCTATAACCATTGACTCTTAATTTTTGACGAACGTATTGCTCAACCTGCTGGTAAATCGTCCAGCCTTTCTCATGCCAGAACACCATCCCCGGCGCTTCTTCTTGGGAATGAAATAAATCCAGCGCCTTGCCGATTTTGCGGTGATCGCGTTTTTCGGCTTCTTCCAGACGATGCAGATAAGCTGCCAGCTCTTTACCATCACCCCAAGCGGTGCCATAAATACGTTGCAGCATTTCGTTGCTGGAATCACCACGCCAGTAGGCGCCGGCAATCTTCATTAACTTAAACGCTTTCAGCTTGCCGGTGCTAGGCACATGAGGCCCGCGACACAGATCGGTAAAATCGCCCTGCTGATACAGCGACAAAGCTTCGTTAGCCGGAATCGAGGCAATGATTTCCGCTTTATAGCTTTCGCCCAGGCCCGAGAAAAACTCAACCG
>JBJSYX010000329.1:0-8017 GCA_046090005.1 Methylomonas sp.
GAATTACACACCAAATTACTTAAAGAAGGGCTGTTTAACGATTTCTATCAACTCTGGCCGAAAAAATTTAACAACAAAACCAATGGTGTCACGCCTAGACGTTGGTTAGCAGGCTGTAATCCTGAATTAGCGGATTTAATCACCGATTCTATCGGTGATGCTTGGATTACCGATTTAGCTGAATTAGCCAAGTTAAAACCGTTTGCTGAAAATGCCGCCTTTAGAAAAAAATGGCAGCAAATTAATCAAAACAGCAAACAACGCTTGGTTGATTTGAAAAAAGTTGAACATGATATTGATATTAATGTAAACGCTTTGTTCGACGTGCAAGTGAAACGGATTCACGAATACAAACGCCAAATTCTCAATGTTTTGCATGTCATTCATCTGTATAACCGAATTAAGCGCGGTGACATCGAAAACTGGGTGCCACGTTGTGTGTTGATTGGTGGCAAAGCCGCGCCGGGTTATGTGATGGCGAAAAAAACCATCAAATTAATCAATAACGTCGCTGAAGTGATTAACAACGACCCTGAAATTGGCGATAAATTGAAATTAGTGTTTATGGCCAATTATCGCGTGTCTGCTATGGAAGTGATTTGCCCGGGTGCTGATTTGTCCGAACAAATCTCTACTGCGGGTAAAGAGGCCTCTGGCACCGGTAATATGAAGTTTATGATGAACGGTGCTTTAACTATCGGCACTTTGGATGGTGCCAATATTGAGATTCGTGAAGAAGTCGGTGCCGAAAATTTCTTTTTGTTTGGTCTAACCGAAGCCGAAGTTGAAGCCTTGCGCCCGAATTACAGCCCACAAAGCTACATTAACCAAGATAGCGACTTACAAGCGGTGATGCATTTATTGGAATGTGGCCATTTCAACCAATTTGAGCCTGGCATTTTTGATGACATTATTGCCTCATTGAAAAACCCTAACGATCCTTGGATGACGATTGCTGATTTCCGTAGCTTTATCAATGCCCAGCAACGGGTCGAAGCCGCTTATCGTGATCAAGAACTGTGGACCAAAATGAGCATTCTCAACACCGCTGCCAGCGGCAAGTTTTCCACCGATAGAACTATCAGCGAATATAATCGTGACATTTGGCAGTTAACGCCAATTGATGTTTCTCAGTAACAAGGAATTAAACCATGATTGATGTTGTGTTGTTTGAGCCGGAAATTCCGGCCAACACCGGCAATATTATCCGGCTGTGCGCTAATACCGGCGCACATTTGCATTTAATCCAACCACTGGGGTTTCAGCTTGATGATAAGCGTCTTCGCAGGGCAGGGTTGGATTACCACGAATGGGTCAATATTCGTCAATACGCCAATTTACAAGACTACTTTGACCGTGCTCAACCCAAACGCTTGTTTGCCTTAACCACCAAAGGCAGCACAGTGTTTAGCGATGTTAGCTTTCAAGCGGGTGATGCTTTAATCTTTGGTCCAGAAAGCCGCGGTTTGCCAGCCAGTTTTTTGGAGCAACACCCAGCCGATTTGAAACTCTATCTCCCCATGAAATCAGAAAGCCGCAGTTTGAATTTATCCAACACGGTCTCAATCGCGCTTTATGAAGCCTGGCGGCAATTAGGCTTTGACGGGGCATTGATTAAATAAGTGTTTTCGGTCTGTGATGACCAAGGAATTTAACCAGATGAGATTAAAAGAAAAACAGATTGAAGTCGGCCAATTATATTTTACCTCTGCCAATCAATATCGTGCCGTGTTAGCGATGAAAGGTGAATTTATGATTTACGCACCTAGTTCAGAAGGCATTGAACCGTTGAGCCCAGATTTTAAACAAATGCCGTTTGAAAATTCGCCATTCAAAAAATGCCAAATCGTCACATTCGCCAAGAAAGACTATCAGGTGTTTAGTTTTAATGGCACAGAAGCGATTCAGCATCCATTGAATTCAGCGCAGTTAAATGAATCGATAGAGCAGTGTAATGCCAAAGCAGCGATTGTGGCTTTATTAGCAGAATGATTAGATAGATGATAGAGGCGTTTGTCGCCAGTTTGCTGCATCTTACAAATATAAATCTAGGAAGAATATGTTAATCACTCCCATCTATGCAGCTGTTTTAGGATTAATTTTTGTTGTATTAAGTCTATTAACAATTCGATTACGTCGAAAATTTAAAATTGCTTTAGGTGATGATAAAAATCAGCAGTTAACTCGAGCAATTCGGGTGCATTCTAATTTTTCAGAGTATGTGCCAATCTCGTTAATTTTGATGTATATGAATGAATCAATCGGTGTGCCTGGCTTTTTAATTCATATACTGGGTATGTCTTTGTTAATAGGGCGTTTAGCTCACGCATGGGGAGTAAGTCAAGCCGAAGAAAATTTCAGATTCAGAGTTTTTGGTATGGTGGCTACCTTTAACACGCTCATCGTTGCTTCTGGTTGTATTCTTATATCGCAATTATTGTAATCTGATATAAGTACTTCAACAAAAGTAAATCGGGAATAGTGTCATTAGATTGGCCAGCCAGTTAAGGCTTTTCCGTTCGTCCTGAGTCAGTCGAAGGATTAATGGGAAAGCCGAGGTTATCGCCAGCCATCGCCGTTCATGCTTCGACAAGCTCAGCACGAACGGCTTAAGTGGCAAGCAAGATTTATGTGCTGATTGCCTGTTTAATTTTGTTTAACTACTTATTTTGAATTATATACTTCACATTTTTCAGCACATCTCACTTACTTTGAATTTTAAAGAACCGTTTTGTGCGATTAATATAATTCAGCCAGTTAATAGTTTTATCACACTTTAGGATGAGTAATGGAAAGTAAAAAAATATTGAGTATTGCTAGTGGTGTTGGTGTCGGTTTTGCTATGTGGATTGGCGCTAGTATTTTTGTGGCAAAAAATACCGAGACCGAAATCAAAGCGATGGTGCAGGAAACTGCCGCTGAATGCGATATGCGAATTACTAACTTACAGCATGAACAAGGTTTAATTGCATCCGCTGGTCAATTTTTAGTTCATGTTGGTGACGAATGTAATGCTGACCCATCCCAAAGAGACTGGTTGGTTGCCCAGGTTGATTACAAAATTAATAATCTGATTTTGCCGAATGCCTTGATGCGGTTTGACTGGACATTAAAACAACTATCGGCTGAAGCAGATGCGACACAATCACTGCTTCAATTTGAAGGTTCAGGAAAAATTTCGCTAACTCAAACCATCTCTTCCGATATTAAATCCCTCGAAATTGCTGGTTCGTCTGGCGATCAAAATTGGCGCGTAGATCCTTTTCTCGGCAATGTTGAATTGGCTAGTAATACACTTATTTTCAATTTAAAAACCCCGCGTTTAGTGAGTCGCGGTGGGGGGAGTGCGATTGATTTGCAAGGGGTTGGTGTTCAGGTTGATCTGCAAAATCGTCAACAAGGGATTGGTAAATCTGCCTTGACGATTGACAAAATCAGTGCGAGTACAGGTACAGCGGAAGGATTAAGTATTAGCGGTGAAACGACAGAAAATGCAGATCGCTTGGAAGCCAAGTTGAACTATGGTTTACGCAGTCTCGAATCATTCGGCTATAACGCTCATGATTTGGCAATGGAAGTAGTGATCAAAGGTTTACATGCTGAAAGTGTTAAAAAATTAGCAAAAATCACAGACCAAACGTCATTTCAGAATTTAACTGCCGAGGAAAAATCACAATATCGAGCTTCATTGCGTCAGTTGATTGATCAAGGTCTCTCGTTGGGTATAGCAAAACTAGGTGGTGTAGTCAGTAACGGTACTGAAACCAGTAATCTTGATGGCAGTTTAATGGTTAATATCCGTTCTAATAGCAATCCTAATCAGGCAAAAATTCAATTAGCTAAATTACTGGAATCTTCAGGGCAGTTAATCTTTAACGGCAAAGCGATTGATCCTGCGCAAAAACAACAAATCGTGCAAATGGGCTTTGCGACCGCCACACCTGAAGGACTAAAAGCCAGTTATGAATATTCCGCAGGTATTTTAAAAACCAATGGACGGATTATTGATAGCAGCTTTTTAGAAGAGCAATTAATCAGCGTTGATAGTCAGATTAATGATTTCTTGTCTGGTACAGTAAAAAACACGCCAGAAGAAGATTATCAGGCAGATACGGCAATTGTTAGTCAACAAATCGCCGAGATGCAGTCAGAAGTAGAAACTCAGACCATGCCTGAAATCAATGAAAATTTAGCTGACAGCCAAGAGGCTAGTGTTAGCCAAGTTGCCAGTCCTGAGTCGGCAATTGTTGCCGAGCCGATTAAACCGAGTTTTGATTGTAATAAAGCCTCAAGCACCGCTGAAAAATTAATTTGTAGTTCAAATCAGTTAGCTATTCTTGATGTTCAGTTAAATGGATTATTCAAGCAAGCCTTGGTTAATGCTAGTGATTCAAAGCCGGTAATCGCATCGCAAAAAGCGTGGATCAAAAATGTGCGTGGATTATGCAATGATGTTGAGTGCATGGTTAACGCTTATCAGCAGCGCTTAGATCAGTTAGCAAAGCTTAGTCCGTAGCTTTTTGCTGGATCAAGTCCTTCAAGCTGGGTTTATGCTATGCACGACCCAGCTTATGATTTGGTAGATGTAATCGGATGTGTTGAGAGATGGCGAGCGAGCGCATCATTCGCGCCTGATGCGCTTCACTTTGTTCAGCGCATTCTATGTCGTTCGACTCATTGCAAGTGTTAAAAGTTAAAACTATCAAAACCGATTCCCAGGTGGCATTTTCTCTCTTAATTTCAAAAATCGTTGATAGCGGTTTTCAGCCAATTCCCCATTCTCCACCGCACCGCGAATCGCGCAGTCTTTGTCATTAACATGACGGCAGTCGTTGAATTTGCATTGACCAATATAGGCTTGAAACTCGCGGTAGCCCCAAGCCAGTTGTCTTTCCGTCAAATCAGCTAGACCAAAAATCGCTACGCCTGGGCTGTCGATTAAATCGCCACCGTTGGGCAAATGGTAAAGGGTAGCTGCGGTGGTGGTGTGGCGGCCGTGGCGAGTAGTGGCGGAGACCGTGTTAGTTTTTAGGTTTTTATTGGGGAATAGGGCGTTGGTTAGTGAAGATTTGCCAACGCCGGATTGACCAGCAAACATGCTGGTTTGGATGGCTAGAACTTGTTGTAACTCGGCGATGCCAATGTTTTGATTGGCACTGACGCGATGTAGGTTGTAGCCTAAGGTTTGTTGGTAATACTGCAGTTGTTGTTCGACATGATCGGAAAATGGCAGGTCGATTTTGTTGAATACCAAAGCTGCGTCGATGTTGCAGTTTTCGCAGATGGCGAGGTATTGGTCGAGCAGTAAAAAATCACATTCCGGTTCGGTAGCGAATACCACGAAGATGGTGTCGATATTGGCGGCAACTGGGCGGGTTTGGTCGCCGCGACACGGTCGTTGTAACACCGAGCGGCGCGGCAGGAGCTGTTCGATTCGGCCTTGATCGGCGGTTGAGTGGGAAATCAACACCCGATCACCGACCACTACCGTGTCTAATTTGCGTAGTGTTTGGCACAAAATGGTTTGTTCGCCCACCTCAACGGCAATTCCTTTGCCGAGGTGGGCAACCACTAAGCCTTCGCTTAGTGCCAACATTAGGCCGACCGCATAGTGTCTTCGATATGGGCGATGCGAATCGCTGCCGGTGGGTGGCTATAGTGGAATGCTGAGTACAGTGGATCTGGGGTTAAGGTGCTGGCGTTTTCTTCGTACAGCTTAACTAAACCACTAATCATTTTGCTACCTTGAGCGTTATGAGTAGCAAAATCATCGGCTTCAAATTCAAATTTGCGTTGAAAATAAGCGCTGATCGGTTGCATAAAGGTTGTGAATACCGGCGAAACCAGCATAAACACTAATAAAGCTGAGGCATTCGATGGATTGGTGATGCCTAAGCCTTCAAAGAACCAGTTTTGAGTGATTAACCAGCCGAGGATAGCGAAGCTGATTAAGGTCATGATCGATGAAGTCACCAACATTTTGATGACGTGTTTGCATTTAAAGTGGCCTAGTTCGTGAGCTAAAACCGCTTCTAATTCTTCTTCGTCTAATGAGTTGACCAAGGTATCGAAAAACACGATGCGTTTATTGTTACCAAGGCCAGTGAAGTAAGCGTTGCCGTGACCAGAGCGGCGTGAGCCGTCCATGATGAAAATGCCTTGGCTGTTAAAGCCACAGCGTTGCAACAAGCCTTGGATGCGGTCTTTTAATGCCCCGTCTTCCATTGGCGTGAACTTGTTAAATAAAGGCGCAATAACGGTGGGGAATAGCCAGCTCATTAACAAAGAAAAGCTGATGATGATGCCCCAAGCGTACAACCACCATAACTCGCCGATGCTGTCCATCACCCATAAAATCAAGGCCAAAATCGGCATCCCAATCGCCATTGTCAGGGTGATTGATAGCAATTGATCTTTCAAAAATTGTGGAACAGTGTTTTTGTTGAAGCCGAATTTTTCTTCGACCACAAAGGTTTGGTACAAGCTGAATGGCATTTCTACCAAAGTCATAATCACGAAAATACTGGCAACTGCTGACAGGCTGGCGATTAACGGTGATAAGTCAAAAGTTGACCAAAAATCAAACACTAAGCTAATGCCGCCGCCCAAGGTTAACAACAGTAAAAACACCATGCCGACCACGCTGTCAATGTCGTGGAGTTTACTTTTAGTGATGGTGTAATCAGCGGCTTTTTGATGGGCTTCTAAAGGGACGCGACTGCTAAAAGCACTGGGAACTTGTTCACGGTGTTGTAAAACGTATTTTTTTTGTCTGCCGGATAGCCAGAATTGGACGCCATAAGAAAGGGTGAAGGCTGCCAGAAAAACGTAAGTAAAGGTATTCATTAATGCCAGAAAGTTAGGGGTTAAGGTTCGCGATACAGATTAGCTAATGCTACAATTTGCCGCAACCTCTAAATAAATCAAGCGATAAAAAATGGCCCAAAATGCAGAAAACCTGATCTGGATTGATCTGGAAATGACCGGATTAATTCCTGATACTGATTTGATTATTGAAATTGCTACAGTGATTACCGATAAAAATCTCAATATTCTCGCGCAAGGGCCTGTGTTGGCGGTGCATCAATCTGATGCGGCTTTAGCAGCGATGGATGAGTGGAATCAAACCCATCATGGTCAATCGGGCTTGATTGATCGAGTCAAAGCTTCAACCATCAGCGACGCTGAAGCCGAACGACAAACCATCGAATTTTTACAACAATGGGTACCGGTCAATACATCGCCGATGTGCGGTAATAGCATTGGTCAAGATCGTCGCTTTTTGTACCGTTACATGCCGCAATTAGAAGCCTATTTTCATTACCGCAATCTTGATGTTTCCACCGTTAAAGAGCTGGCGGCACGTTGGGCGCCGCAAGTCAAAGACAGCTTTACTAAGCAAACCGCTCACCAAGCGTTGGAAGACATCATTGAGTCGATTGATGAGTTAAAGCATTATCGCCAACACTTTTTTAAATTCTAATGCTACAAATTTTGGCAGTCGCTCTCGGTGGCGCGGTTGGCTCGGTTTTAAGGTATTTAACTTCGAATGGGGTTTATTTGTGGCTAGGGCGCGGTTTTCCTTACGGTACTTTAACTGTCAATTTGATTGGCTCGTTTTTAATGGGCTTGATGGTCGAAACCCTGATTTTGCAACGCATCGCGATTGCTGCCGAATACCGTAGCGCGATTTTAGTTTGCATCTTTGGCGGCTTTACCACTTTTTCCTCGTTTTCTTTGGATACCTTGTATCTATTGGAACAAGGGCAAATCGGTAAAGCCGGTTTAAACATTGCGGTGAGCGTGTTTGGCTGTTTATTGACGGTTTGGTTAGGACTGTTGGCGGGGCGCGGTTTGTTTGTGTATGGACAAGGCACGGTGCGAATTTTCGACTGGCCGTTTCCTTATGCCTTAACCATTATTAATGGCATTGGGGCTTTTTTGATTGGCGTTGTTGCTACGGTGTTAATGCATAAATTAGCGATTGCCATTGAGCATAGAGCGATTTTGATAACGG
>JBJSYX010000330.1:0-3956 GCA_046090005.1 Methylomonas sp.
AACGGCGATGTGATTGAACCTGAATATGATTTTATGGCGATTGGTTCGGGTGGCGCATACGCACAAAGCGCAGCGCGGGCTTTATTGGAAAATACCGATTTAAGCGCCCGTGAGATTGTCGAAAAGTCTCTAAATATTGCCGCCGAGATTTGCATTTACACCAATCATAATCTGCGTATTGAAGAATTAGACGCCGAACCGCAAGAGTAAATAGATGAGCCAAATGACACCCCGTGAAATCGTCAGCGAATTAGACAAACATATTATCGGTCAAGCCGATGCCAAACGCTCGGTGGCGATTGCCCTGCGTAACCGCTGGCGTCGCAGCCAGGTTGCGGCTGAATTGCGTAACGAAATTACCCCGAAAAACATTTTAATGATTGGCCCAACCGGGGTTGGTAAAACTGAAATTGCCCGCCGCTTAGCCCGTTTAGCCAATGCGCCTTTCATCAAAATCGAAGCGACTAAATTTACTGAAGTTGGTTATGTGGGTCGCGATGTTGAATCGATTGTCCGTGATTTAGTGGATACTGCAGTCAAAACCACTCGCCTTGATGCAATGGAGCGTTTTCAAATTCGTGCAGCCGATGCTGCCGAAGAACGGGTTTTAGACATTTTGTTACCGACTGCCGAAGGTGGCACTTTGTCAGAAACTGAAGCCTCGACACGCCAAAAAATGCGTAAAAAATTGCGCGAAGGCGACTTGGACGATAAAGAAATCGAGCTTGATCTAGTAGCGCCTTCAGTCGGTGTCGAAATCATGGCACCACCGGGCATGGAAGAAATGACCAGCCAATTGCAAAGCATGTTCCAGAACATGAATACTGGCCGTACCAAAACCCGCAAATTGAAAATCAAAGAAGCTTTGCGGGTGTTACAGGAAGAAGAAGCGGCAAAACTGATTAACGAAGACGAGATTAAGCAATCGGCTTTAGAAGCAGTTGAACAACACGGCATCGTGTTTTTAGATGAAATCGACAAAATCTGCAAACGCTCCGATATTGGCGGCGGCGAAGTGTCTCGTGAAGGCGTTCAACGCGATTTGCTACCGTTAGTCGAAGGCAGCACAGTTACCACCAAATATGGGATGGTGAAAACTGATCATATTTTGTTTATTGCCTCTGGCGCGTTTCATCTCACCAAACCTGCGGATTTAATCCCCGAATTACAAGGTCGTTTTCCAATCCGTGTTGAATTAAACGCCTTAAGCGCTGACGATTTCGTCCGTATTCTGACCGAACCTGACGCATCGCTAACTTCACAATACCAAGCCTTACTAGCCACAGAAGGCGTTGAAGTAAAATTCAGCCCAGATGGCATCAAACGGATTGCCGAGTTAGGCTGGCAAGTTAATGAAAAAACTGAAAATATCGGTGCGCGTCGTTTACACACGATTTTAGAAAAGCTGTTAGAAGAAATTTCATTTAACGCACCGGATTTAACTGACAAAACCATCTGCATTGATGCCGAGTACGTTGATAACCATTTAATGAAATTAGCGGAAGACGAAGATTTAAGCCGCTATATTCTTTAAGCCAATGCGTTTAAAAATCACCCCCTGCAACTCAATACCGACTGAAATCAAGCTGCATAAATTGTCAGCGGTCTTAGAAGTATATTTTGACGATGGCAGCATTTTTGAATTGCCCAGCGAATATTTACGGGTTTACACCCAATCCGCTGAAGCAGTCGGTCACGGCCCTGGCCAAGAAACCCTGCAAATTGGCAAAGAAGATGTCGCAATTAATAACATTCGGCCTGTCGGTAACTATGGCATTGCTATTGATTTTAGCGATGGCCATGACAGCGGTATTTATTCATGGGATTTGTTGTATAAACTCGGCTTAGAATTTCCTTGGCTATGGGCAACTTATCTCGACCATCTGAAAGCGGCCGGCATTAGCCGAAAACCCAATACAAACCATTAAAAACATGACTAACGACAACACAACCCACTTTGGTTTCAAACAAGTTCCCACTCAAGATAAAGTTGCGCTGGTACGTGGCGTATTCGACTCGGTGGCCAGTCAATACGACATCATGAATGATTTAATGTCATTGGGTATTCACCGCATCTGGAAACGGGTTGCTGTGCAATTAGCCAATATCCGCGAAGGTGATACTGTGCTGGACTTAGCCGGTGGCACAGGCGACTTGACTACCTTGTTTGAAAAACGGGTTGGTCAAAAAGGCCAAGTGGTTCTAGCGGATATTAACGCTGCCATGTTGCGCACTGGCCGCGACCGTTTAATCAACCGTGGTTTAACTGGCAACATCCGCTATGCACAAGTGAATGCTGAATGCCTACCTTTTGCCGACAACACTTTTGATTGCGTTTGTATCGGCTTTGGTTTACGGAATGTCACCGACAAAGATGCGGCTTTGCGCTCCATGTATCGAGTATTAAAGCCAGGTGGCAAAGTGATTGTTTTAGAATTCTCACACCCTGTCGATCCAATTACCGAAAAAGTTTACGATTTTTACTCATTCAACTTGTTGCCTAAAATTGGCGGCATTGTTGCTAAAGATGAAGACAGCTACCGTTATTTGGCTGAATCCATCCGTATGCATCCCAAACAGGATGAGCTAAAACAGATGATGGAAAATGCCGGTTTAGAACGTTGCGAATATTTCAACATGACCCAAGGCATCGTTGCGGTTCATAGAGGCTATAAATTTTAATCAGGCTTTATTACTCATGGCTCTGAAAAAAGCGCATTCTTATCTTAGCGAAGCCGAATATTTACAAGGCGAGCAGATTAGCACCATCAAGCATGAATATATTGATGGTGAAGTCTACGCGATGGCTGGGGCCAGTCGTAATCACAGTTTAATTGCCAGTAATTCATTACGACTGCTTAGCAATCACTTACAAGACACACCTTGTCAAACGTTTGCGGCTGACATGAAAGTCAAAGCCGCCAACGGTTTTTTCTACCCTGATGTGATGGTGGTTTGCAACGATGATGACGGCGATGATTACTACACCGACAAGCCAAAAATAATTATCGAAGTGTTGTCAAAAAACACTCGCCGCACCGACCAAACCATCAAATTAGCCGCTTATAAAACATTAGCTAGCTTGCAAGAATACGTGTTAATTGAGCAAGATCATGTCGATATTGAAGTATTTCGTCGCTCGGCCAATTGGTTTTCAGAACGTTATTTCATCGGTGATGAGGTGTTTTTTGAGTCGTTAGATTTAACTGTCAACGTCAGTGATATTTATCAACGTGTAAACAACGAAGACATGCAAGACTATCTGCAACAACTTCAACAACAGGCCAGTTAATGCTTGGTAATTTAACCCCAATCAAACCCTTGCTGATTAGTCTGCTCGAACCAGCGATTAATCAATATCTAAGCCTAGACGACAATGCCAGCACTCTGCTTAGTCCTATCACCGGTAAAGTTGTCGCCATTGAAATCAGCAGTTTTAATCAAACTATTTATCTTTGCCCGACTGCCACCAAGCTACAGATTTTAGAAACCTATAACGATACTGTTGATGCCAAAATCAGTGGCTCGTTATCTGCACTGGGCTTAATGGGATTGAGCGCTACGCCTATGCGTTCCTTGTTCCAAGGCGATGTGCGTATCGAAGGCGACACCCAAGTAGCTCATAAATTTCAAAGCTTGTTTGCCAAACTCGAGATTAACCTCGAGGCCAAACTCGCCCGCTACACCGGTGAAAGTTTGGCTCAACAGTTTGGTAGTTTGTTCCGCAGTAGTCGTGACTGGAGCCAGCAAAGTTTGACCAGCTTCAAACTCAATCTGCAAGAATTTTTGCAAGAAGAAACCCGCGATTTACCCGCCAAACCTGAGGCTGAGGAACTATTTCAACAAATCGATTCCATCCGTAGCGATTTTGACCGACTCAATGCCCGCATTGAGAGACTACAAAACAGCTTAAATTCATCTTCCGAGCCCAATACCTAAGGACACCTTGTGATTCG
>JBJSYX010000331.1:0-4106 GCA_046090005.1 Methylomonas sp.
AAAAAACTCAGCGAAAAAAAACGCCTACAACTCGCAGAACAAATCAAAGCCTCTGCTTTATGTTGGGCTGTTGGTCGAGCCGAAGCCAGCGAGATTGATGCTATCAACATTCTGCAAGCCAGCTTGCTGGCCATGCAACGCGCTATCTCGCAATTAGAACACGCACCTGATTTAGCCAGAGTCGATGGCAACCGCTTGCCAAAATTAAACTGCCCAGGCGAAGCAATTGTCCAAGGTGATTTATTGGTAGCAGAAATTTCAGCAGCATCGATTTTGGCCAAAGTCGCTCGGGATCAAGAAATGCTGATTTTAGAGCGCTTATATCCAGATTACGGTTTTGCGGTTCACAAAGGCTACCCAACTCGTCAACATTTATTGGCTTTACAGACTTTAGGCATCACACCACAACACCGCAAATCGTTTGCCCCCGTTAAAAAACAACTGGCTTAAAACGCTATGAATCCAAGTTTTGTTCACCTGAGAATCCATTCTGAATTCTCGCTAGTAGACGGTATAGTCAGAATCAAACCACTGGTTAAAAAGCTGGTTGATTACCAAATGCCGGCGGCAGCGATTACCGAACAAAGCAATTTATTTTCGCTGGTTAAATTCTACAAAGCCGCACAAGGTGCTGGCATCAAACCCATCATTGGCGCTGATGTCTGGATTTTTAATCCCGAAGAACCAGCTGCCCCCTCGCGAATGACCTTACTGGCTCGCAATAAAACCGGCTATGTGACACTGACTGAATTAATTTCCCAAGGCTATCAACTCGGTCAACATCAGGGCATTCCGATGCTACAAAAAGACTGGATTGAAAACAATCATCAAGGCTTGATTGCGTTATCTGGCGCTATGAGCGGCGATATTGGTCAAGCGCTATTAGCTGAAAATACAGAACTGGCTGAAAAACATGCCCAGTATTGGCAAAACCTGTTTCCAGATAGTTTTTATCTGGAATTACAGCGGGTTGGCAAAAATGACGAAGAACGCTATATCAAACTCGCGGTCGATTTAGCGGGGCAATTTGATTTGCCCGTGGTCGCCACCAATGATGTGCGCTTTATTAATCAAGCTGACTTTGAAGCCCATGAAGTACGGGTTTGTATTCACCAAGGCCGAGTTTTAGACGACAGCCGCCGCCCCAAAGATTACACCAATCAACAATATCTTCGCACAGCCGAGGAAATGGCCGAGTTATTTGCCGACATTCCCGAAGCACTTAGCAATAGCGTCGAAATTGCCAAACGCTGTAATGTCGAATTAACCCTCGGCGAAAACTACCTGCCCGATTTTCCAGTGCCAGAAGGCATGACACTGGATGATTATTTTCGCCAAGCCTCACAACAAGGCTTGGAAGAGCGGCTAATTCAATATGCGCCAGTGGGCAAAGGCAGTTTCGAGGAAAACCGCAAAACTTACGATGAGCGTCTGGAAATTGAGCTAAACGTGATTTGCCAAATGGGATTCCCGGGCTATTTCATGATTGTTGCCGACTTTATTCAATGGGCTAAAAACAACGATATTCCGGTAGGCCCTGGGCGTGGTTCTGGTGCGGGTTCCTTGGTGGCTTATGCACTCAAAATTACCGACCTTGATCCGATTGAATTTGATTTGCTGTTCGAACGCTTTCTTAATCCTGAACGGGTTTCGATGCCCGATTTTGACATCGACTTTTGCATGGATCGTCGTGACGAAGTGATTGATTATGTGGCTAGACATTATGGCCGCGATCATGTCTCGCAGATTATCACTTACGGTTCGATGGCAGCTAAAGCGGTTATCCGCGATGTTGGTCGGGTGTTGGGCTTCGCTTATGGCTTTGTTGACCGCCTAGCCAAGCTGATTCCGTTTGAAATTGGCATGACACTCAACAAAGCGTTGTTAGAGAGTCCCGACCTAAAAGCGCTTTATGACACTGAAGAAGAGGTGAAAACCTTAATCGACATGGCGCTTTCGTTGGAAGGGGTTTCTCGTAACGCCGGTAAACACGCCGGTGGCGTGGTGATTTCACCGACCAAACTGACCGACTTTGCACCGTTGTATTGCGAACAAGGCGGCGGCAACTTAGTTACGCAATTTGACAAAGACGACGTTGAAGCCGTCGGCTTGGTCAAATTCGACTTTTTAGGTTTGCGAACCCTGACCATCATTGATTGGGCGCTAAAAACCATCAACCACAAACGTCAGCAACAAGGCGAAACGCTGATTGATATAAGCCAAATCCCGCGCGATGATTTGCCGAGTTATGAGCTATTAAAAAATGCTCAAACCACCGCCGTGTTCCAGCTCGAATCTCGCGGTATGAAAGAGCTGATTAAAAAGCTGAAACCTGACTGTTTTGACGACATCATCGCTTTGGTGGCGCTATTTCGTCCCGGGCCATTGGAATCGGGGATGGTTGATGATTACATCAACGTCAAACACGGTGCCAAAGCGGAATACGCTCACCCTTTGCTGGAACCGATTCTAAAACCCACCAACGGGGTTATTTTGTATCAAGAACAAGTGATGCAAATTGCCCGTGACATGGCCGGTTATACACTGGGCGGTGCAGATATGTTGCGGCGAGCGATGGGTAAGAAAAAACCCGAAGAAATGGCTAAGCAACGGGAAATTTTCACGACTGGCGCGGTGGCAAACCAAATTGATGAGTCGATTGCCACTTATATTTTCGATTTGATGGAAAAATTTGCTGGCTATGGGTTTAACAAATCACACTCAGCCGCTTATGCCTTGGTTGCTTATCAAACCGCTTGGCTAAAAGCCCATTTCCCAGCTGCATTTATGGCGGCGGTGATGTCATCCGATATGGATAACACCGACAAAGTGGTGGTATTGATTGATGAATGTCGGGAAATGAAATTAGAAATTAACCCGCCCGACATCAATATTTCTAATTATCGCTTTACGGTAAACGATAAAAATCAGATTGTTTATGGCATCGGTGCGATTAAAGGCGTTGGTGAATCAGCGATTGAGGATTTATTAAAAGAACGTAATAGTAACGGGCCGTTTCTAGGTTTATACGATTTATGTAAACGGGTTGATTTGCGCAAGGTCAATCGCCGAGTTTTAGAAGCCTTGATTCGCGCTGGCGCATTGGACAACATTGATCTCAATCGCGCCGCGCATCTAGCCGAATTAACCACCGCCTTACGGGTTGCCGAACAACACGGCAAAATGGCGGAAACCGGCCAAAACGATTTATTTGGCATTGCCACCGACGTTGAAAACAGCGCTAACGAAGCCGATGCCTATTCAACTTTTGTTGAACCTTGGAGTGAAAAAGAAAAGCTCGAAGCCGAAAAACAAACCTTAGGTTTATTTTTAACCGGACATCCAATTGCTGAATATTTACCGGAACTCAAGCATATTACTCACGGCAGTTTAGCGAGTTTGCAAGCCGACGCCGAACGCTCAAAAGGCAAAATGGAAGGTCGTGTAGCAGGTTTAGTGGTGGAAATGCGTACCCGTCAAACCAAGCAGGGCAAAATGATGGGCTTTGCTACCTTAGATGACCGCACCGGACGTTTAGAAGTCGCGGCTTTTAGCAAGACTTACGACAGCTACCGCGATCTATTATCCAAAGACACCTTGTTAGTCGCTGAAGGCGCTTTGGCTATCGATGATTTCAGTGGCTCCTTGCGAATGACGGCAGAAAAAATCTATAGCATGGAACAAGCGCGGGATATGTTTGCGCGTGGAATTAGCATCGACTGGCTTAGCTCAACCCCACAACCCGAATTCCTACAAAAACTTCAAGACACCTTAGCGCCTTTCTGTGGCGGCCAATGCCCAATTTTTATTGAATACAGCACAGGAACAGCCAAAGCGACAGTGCAGCTAGGCGAAGATTGGCGGGTTCATCCCAATGATGAGTTGTTGATTAGGCTAAGACGTTTAGTCTCGACTGACGCAGTTCAAGTTAAATACAAATAAACTGAATTGGCAGAGCTAGGTTGATGCCTAACTCTGCCAAAACTGGGTTTACTCTTCTGCTGATGCATGTGATTTAGGCTGCGACAGCTCTTCACGCGGCTGTCTTGGCTCGGCTACTGCTGGAGCTGGAGCTGGAGCTGGAGCTGGAGCTGGAGCTGGAGCTG
>JBJSYX010000332.1:0-4058 GCA_046090005.1 Methylomonas sp.
GGCGAAGTGTGGGTCAATGGTGCGGCTTTACACCGGCTGAATAGCGAACAACTCAGCGCATGGCGTGGGGTCAATTTAGGCATCGTGTTTCAGTTTTTCCAATTGCTACCGGCGTTGAGTTTGCTGCAAAACATCGTGTTACCGATGGACTTTGTTGGCAAATTATCCAAACGCGAACGTCATCAAAGGGCGTTGCATTTACTGGAATTGGTGGGCTTGGTTGATGCTGCTGACCGCTTACCTAGTCAGGTTTCCGGTGGTCAGCAACAGCGAGTGGCGATTGCTCGCGCTTTAGCTAATGATCCGCCGTTGATTGTCGCTGATGAACCGACCGGCAATCTCGATACCGCCACTGCGGATGCGGTGTTTGATTTATTCGCCCATTTACGCGATCAAGGCAAAACCTTGGTGATGGTCACCCATAATGAAAACCTAGCCGATGCTGCCAGTCGCAAACTGGAAATCCGTGATGGACGAATTCATGCCGACACACAAATGGTGACCGAGCTGTGAATAGCTTATGGCATAAAGTTTGGGCCGATTTATGGCTGTCAAAATCGCGAACCGTGATGGCCATTATCAGCATCGCTGCTGGTGTGTTTTGTGTCGGCACGTTGTACGGCATGATTGCTTTGCAATTATCAAAAATGGATGCCGCCCATCAACAATCACAGCCTTCGCATATTAGTTTAATCCTGCGCCAAGCCGCTGATGCCAATGTCTTGAAGCAAATCCAAGCCCTTGATGGTGTTGATGCGGTTGATAGCATGACGCCATTAACCGTGTCATTTAAAGCCAATCAGAATGCCGACTGGCAAATTGCGACCTTAATGATTCGCCCCCAACCGAATCAGCAACGCTTTGATAAAACCAGCTTGCAATCCGGTAGCTGGCCAGCCAAAGGCGAAGTAGCGATTGAAAATTTATCAGCCGTCTTTACCGATTTGAAGCAGGGCAATTCGATTGAGTTGGCAACCGATCAAGGCAGCCAAAGTTTGCAGATTAGCGGTGTGGTTCGTCATCCCTTTGTTAAACCACCCAAATTCGGCGGCCAAACGCATTTTTTCATTGATAGCAGCCAAGCCGAGCAATTTGGCTTATCAGCCCAGCAATTCAAACAGCTGCTAGTGCAAATCAAACCGCCTTATGACAGCGATCAAGCTCGAACCATAGCCGAACAAATTCGCAATCTGCTGGCTAAACGCGCAATTGATGTCAACGTCACCTTATTACAAGACCCGCAAAAACATTGGGGTAGGCCATTTCTGGCGGGTGTCAATGGTGTGTTGCAGTGGATGGCTTTGGTGTCGTTGGCGCTGGCTTGTGTGTTGATTTTAAATACAGTTTCCGCGCATATCGCCCAGCAAAGCGACCAAATCGGGGTGATGAAAGCCTTGGGCGCCTCGACGCTCACGATTGCTAAATTGTATTTGCTGGAAATCTTGCTGATGGCGCTGTTGGCGATTGGCTTGGCGTTAGCACCGAGTTTAGCGGCAGCTTATTTCAGCTCCTGCAAAATTTTGGGCTTGTTTAACATTGACTGCGGTGACTTTGACTATTCGCCATTAGCGATTCAATACATGCTGTTCGGGGGCTTGTTAGTGCCGTTGTTAGCGGCTTTACCGCCAATTTGGCGCGGTGCAAGCATCACCGTTCGTGAGGCGATTGCCAGTTATGGTTTGGGTAGTGATTTTGGGCGCAGTCGCTTTGATAGCTTGATTGAAGCCCTCGGCGCAGATTTTTTGCCAACCGTTTATGCCGCAGCCTTGGGCAATCTGTTTCGTCGCAAAGGCCGATTAGTGTTGACTCAAAGCGTGTTGATGATTGCTGGGGTCATGTTTTTGCTGTTGATGAGTTTGATTGCCTCGTTAAATTTAACCTTGGATAACGAAATGGCCCGTAGTCGATATGCGCTGCGTCTGGGGTTTACCAGTGACCAAGCTGAATCCAAAATCAAAACCTTGGCCGAAACGATTAACAGCACCCAATCGGTGGAAGTTTGGCAGCGGTTACCGATGAGTTTGGCAAAAAATAACCAGGTTTTGCGGCAACAAGGTAGCTTGGGCGCACAGTTATTAGCGTTGCCAGTAGACGGTCATTTATATCAACCCTTGATTGAGCAAGGTCGCTGGCTGCAAGCCAGTGATGCAGGGCAAAACGTTTTGGTTTTAAGTGCTGACACCGCCCAGCTTAATGGTATTCAAGTGGGGGACCAGTTAGAAATGCGCTTGGGAACGATGCAACAAACTTGGCAAGTGATTGGTTTATATCGCTGGTTGGCCGGCACTAACTATGCCGTCGAGCCAGTCTATGCGCCATTGGATAGCGTCCGCCAAATCAGCAAACGTGGCGATTTGGCATCGTTTGCCTTGCTGGATGCACCAATTAACAGCCTTGAGCAAGAAGCCGATTACTTGAAACAAGTTAAACAAGTGTTTGCCGATCAAGCGATTAAGCTTGATGTTTACACCACTCAAGCCAAGCTGGAGCAACGTCAATTCGCTCGTAATCAATTTCAATCGGTGATTGGCACTTTGCTTGGTTTGGCCAGCATGATAGTAGCGGTTGGTGGAATTGGTTTGTCGGGTGCCTTGGCGATTAGTGTGTTGCAACGGCGCAGGGAAATAGGTGTGTTACGGGCAATTGGCGCATCGGCATCGGCGATTTTTCGCTTATTTTTGTTGGAGGGATTGTTGCATGGCTTGATGGCTTGGACACTCAGTATCCCCATTGCCTATTACGCTGCTCAGCCGGTTGCAGCTGAGTTAGGCCGAACCATGTTGGGGATAAAACTGGATTATTGTTTTAATTATCCGGCGGTTGCTTATTGGCTTTTGATCATGCTGATCATGGCTTGGCTTGCCGCTTACTGGCCGGCCAAGAAAGCGGCTGGGATGACGGTTAAGGATTGTTTGGCCTAATTAACGGGTTCAAGTCCGTTGGCTTTGGCTCACTGCCATTAAGTTAAGGAAACAGACAAAATGTAGGGTCGAATAAATTCGCCCTGTTGGCCTTGATGAGAGCCCAAAGGCGAATAAATTCGCCCCTACAATTGCTTAACTTAATGGCATTGTGGCTTTGGCTACGTTCAGTTAACGGAAATCTGCTAATTAGACTTTTTCGGAGCAGGTCGGGGGTTATAACCCCGATCTTAACGTTTCAAATGACTTCAAAGTAACAATAAACAGATCAGACGGGGTTACAAACCCCGTTTGGCAGTGGAAACCTTACTAAACTAAGCCAACAATTTCCCGCTAGTATGTTTGTACAAGCTGCTCAACAACCGAATCACCACATAAATCATTACTTGAGTGATTTTAATCGCATCAACCCGCGTCGAATTTTCTGCAGCAAACTCATCAATCGAATCATTCATAAATTTGACCAAGCCAGTTTGCGGGTCGTCTTCATGTTCTCGTTGTTTAAATCGGTTTTGTAGTTTTTCACGGATTTTTTCATCCATCGCCGTTTCTGGCATCAGCGCTTGTAACTCGCTATCCACCAATGCCGCTTGTTTTTCCAGCCATTCAACATCAATGGTTTTTTGCGCGGGCAGGGTGCCGAAAGCATGTTCAAACACACAAATGACATCGAAACATAAATCCATAAATAAATGGCTCATGTCTTGATTTTGTTGAGCGATCATCGTTGGGAAAATCCCGAACACGGCTTGAGCTAAGGCGGGTTGGTCATTCTGGAAACGCAGAATGATTTCACGGCCAGCGTTTTCGTCGAGGCTTTTGGCGTATTGGAGGGCTAAAAATAGTTCGCGGTCTGTTAGTTCGTGCATGGTTTTATAGTGTTTGTTTTTATTATTTTAAGGATTCGCGTTGCGAAGCTGTTTTGATGTCGGTTGTCGGACCGACAGGCGAGATACTTTCTTTTGTTTGGCCAAAGAAAGTATCCAAAGAAAAGGCCACCCGACCGCCGCTTGAATCCTGCGCTCCGCAGCTTTTGCTGGGGGTTGGTAAAAGGGGCGTCCTGCCCCTTTGCCAACTCGCCGCATCCATGCGGCGACCCGAACGGGCTATTCCCAGCAAAAGCTTCGGTGCTCGGCG
>JBJSYX010000333.1:0-3573 GCA_046090005.1 Methylomonas sp.
CTCCGTGTTCTTGCAAAAACTCACTACGTTGAAAGCCTTCCGGCAATTTCTCACGAACTGTTTGCTCAATAACTCGTGGACCAGCAAAACCAATCAAAGCATTGGGTTCAGCAACATTGATATCACCCAACATAGCCAAACTTGCTGAAACACCACCCATGGTTGGATCAGTCATAAAGGAGATATAAGGAATACCCGCAGCGGCTAATTTAGTTAAAGCCGCGCTGGTTTTGCTCATTTGAAATAAAGAATACAAGGATTCTTGCATCCGAGCACCACCGCTCGCAGTAAAGACGATGAATGGTAGATTGGAACGTAAGCTCTCATTAACGCCACGCACAAAACGCTCGCCGACAACCGAGCCCATAGACCCCCCCATGAAGCTAAAATCAAAGGCTGCTGCAACAATCTCGCGACCGTGTAACGAGCCTTTCATCACCACTAAAGCGTCGTTCTCATTACTTTGCTTTTGCGCTTGGCTAATCCGATCTTTATAACGTTTGCTATCTTTAAACTTCAAAGGATCCGCAGGTTTTAAACCGGCACCGATTTCTTGTCTACCATTTTCATCCAAAAATAAATCCAAACGAGTACGAGCAGTAATCCGCAAGTGATGATCGCATTTTGGACAGACACTACTATTTTTAATCAACTCAGCATTAAACAATATCGCGTCACAACTAGGACATTTATTCCATAGCCCTTGCGGTACCGAATTACGCTTTTCGGCACTGTCTGTTTTGATAATTGATGGGACTAATTTTTCAAACCAACTCATTCGTTGTTTACTCCGCTTTGAAAGCTTAACTATCCATTGCTTCGCGCATGGATTTTAACAAGGCAATAATGTCTGATTTTGCCCGATCAGGATTATCAAGATTAGCTTCAATTTTGCTAATTAAAGCACTACCAACAACAACGCCATCAGCAATATTAGCAATGGTTTTTGCCGTTTCCGCATCCTTTACACCAAAACCGACTCCGACAGGTATATTGGTGTTTTCACGGATCAACTGTAATTTTTGCTCAACATCAGCCGTATCAATATGGCCTGCACCAGTAACACCTTTTAAAGAAACATAGTACAAATAGCCACTGCCATAGGCATCCATTTTCTGAATCCGTTCAGCGGTGGTATTTGGTGCTAACAAAAAGATTTGATCAATCCCGCGTTCGCGTAGCAAATCAACACATTCTTTTGATTCTTCAGGTGGTAAATCAACGGTTAAGACTCCGTCAACATCAGCCCGTTGCGCTGCATTGGCAAAATCCTCATAGCCCATCATCTCAATTGGATTCAGATAGCCCATTAAAACCAATGGCGTAGTTTGATCAGTTTTTCTGAATTCCATCGCCATGGTTAACACTTTTCTCAAACCAGTACGATGCGTTAACGCACGTTCACTGGCACGTTGAATCACCGGACCATCAGCCATAGGATCAGAGAAAGGTACACCTAATTCAATCACATCAGCACCGGCAGCAACCATTTCATGCAACAACGGCACGGTAAATTGTGGATACGGATCACCAGCAGTAATAAAAGGAATTAAAGCTTTACGGCCAGAGGCTTTTAACTCGGCAAATTTAGCGGCTAAACGACTCATAGACTTAACCCCTCACGTTGCATAATAGTGTGCATATCTTTGTCGCCGCGTCCTGATAAATTGACGATAATAATTTGATCTTTGCGCATGGTCGGCGCTAATTTCATCGCATACGCCATTGCATGACTGGATTCTAAAGCAGGAATAATGCCTTCCATTTTGGTTAAGGCATGAAAACCCTGCATCGCTTCATCATCAGTAATACTGACATACTGAGCACGGCCGGTATCTTTCAACCAAGCATGCTCTGGACCAACACCGGGATAATCTAAACCGGCAGAAATCGAATGGGTTTCAATGATTTCACCATCATCATCCGCCATCAAATAAGTTCTATTGCCGTGCAGTACACCAGGACGCCCCGCTGATAACGGCGCAGAGTGACGACCGGTTTCGATACCATCACCTGCCGCTTCAACGCCATACATAGCGACGGATTGATCTTCAATAAACGGATAGAACAAGCCGATTGCATTCGAGCCACCACCAACACAAGCAACTAAAGCATCGGGCAATTTGCCAGCCTGATCCAAACATTGTTGTCTGGCTTCGCGACCAATCACCGCTTGAAAATCGCGCACCATCGCAGGATAAGGATGAGGACCGGCGACAGTACCGATAATGTAGAAAGTATTGTCGATATTGGTTACCCAGTCGCGTAAGGCTTCATTTAAGGCATCTTTTAAAGTTTTAGAACCTGACTCAACCGGCACTACCGTTGCACCTAGCAACTTCATCCGATAAACGTTCAAGGCTTGACGAGCGACGTCAACCGCGCCCATATAAACCACACATTCCAAACCTAATCTGGCTGCAACCGTCGCTGTTGCCACACCATGTTGACCTGCGCCAGTCTCGGCAATAATGCGGGTTTTACCCATACGCTTAGCTAATAAAGCTTGGCCTACGGTATTGTTTACTTTATGGGCACCGGTGTGATTTAAGTCTTCGCGCTTCAAATAAATCTGCGCACCACCTAATTCACGACTCCAGCGTTCAGCATGATAAAGCGGTGAAGGACGGCCAACGTAATGCTGTAAGTCCGCATCGAGTTCAGCAATAAACTCAGGATCATGCATATAACGTTGATAAGCTTCGTTTAGTTCTGTAATGGCAGGCATCAAGGTTTCTGCCACAAAAATACCACCATAAGGTCCGAAATGACCTCGTTCGTCTGGCATATCGTATTTGTCAGTCATAGTTCTCTGTCGCTTGATTAGTTATTCTTATAAAGGCAGCCATTTTCGCTGCATCCTTAATACCTTTGCCAGTTTCCACACCACTGCTGACATCTAAGGCATAGGGTTTCACTTGCCGAACTGCTTGCGCCGCATTGTCAGGCGCTAAACCACCCGCCAATATAATCGGTAATTGACAGTTTTGTGGAATTAATTCCCAGTCAAACCCACTACCGCTACCACCTTGTATATTAGGATGATAAGCATCCAATAACAAAGCCGAAGCATCATAGAAACGATGTTCTAATTCGCTTAAATCGGTATCAGGCTGCATACGTATCGCTTTAATATAAGGTTTGTTATACAAACGACACGCATCCGGCTGTTCTTCGCCATGAAACTGCAAGCAATCAATCGGCACCTGCTGTAAAACCTGCTCAATGAATGCTGGCTCAGCATTCACAAACAAAGCTACCACGCTCACAAAAGCCGGCAAGGCTTTGGCAATTTTTGCTGCGGTTTCAATGCTTACATGGCGAGGACTGGGCGGATAAAACACCAAACCAATCGCATCAACCCCTAAATATGCCGCCTCAAGTGCATCGTCAACCTGAGTAAAGCCGCAAATTTTAACGCGGGTACGCATTGTTTAGTCCCTTAAAAAAAGTCGCGTAGGATACCACAGCAAGATTAAATATTTTTCTGACAATCAATCAGCATGAGCTTCATCAGCTTCGTCATGGTTATGATTATGCTCATGTGCGGCATTGATTTCGGTTTGTTCAGCA
>JBJSYX010000334.1:0-2257 GCA_046090005.1 Methylomonas sp.
AAAACCGCCTGCCATTTTTGCTCCATGGTACCCAGCACTTGCATTGGCTGTTCAATCGTTAAACGTGGGCGATGGGTAGGAATCGGCAATACCGCCAACCTATAAATTCGCCATAATTCCCGAGCAGCTTCATTCGCAGTACCGGTAATACCGGACAGTCGCCGAAATCGACGAAAAAAACCCTGAAAACTCAGCTGTACCATGGACTCATTAGGCTGGGTCAATACCAAGTTCTCGTGTGCCTCAATAGCTTGATGTAAACCGCCAGTTAAAGTACGTCCCGGTGTCATACGTCCAGTAAACTCATCAAGCAATACTATCTCGCCATCATGGACTAGATATTGATGCCCAGCTTTAAAAAAATAGCGCACAGTTAATGCATTTCTTAATAATTCTTCTTGTCGTGCTAGCGGCTGCCATAAAGGATGCAACAGCGGTGCCGCAGCTTGCATCAGTTGTCGAGCAGAGGCATTTAGAACAATCGAGCGGGTTCGATACATCACCTTAAAATCCTCGTCTTCTTTTAAATGTCTCGCGAAGTCACGAGCCCAAACAATAGCATCTGACAAACCAGCACGCTCACGCGGGGCGGCCAAAATCAATGGCGTTACCGCTTCATCGATCAACACACTATCCGCTTCATCAATAATCACGGTGTGCAAGCCGCGAGAATTTAATAGTGCAGAAGCGGATTGTTCGATTGATTGCCCAAGCCAACGCTGAAACGAAACCAGTTCAGCCCCACCTCCAGAACGCGCTGACAATTGGTCGCGCAGGTAATCGGCCAATAACTCTTTAGCTGTTGTGTACACCACGTCGGCGTGATAAGCCTGCATTCGCTGTTCAGGTTCATGCTCACCCGCAATCGAGGCAAGACTAACCCCACAGCCTTGGTATAAAGCCGACATTTCCTCCGTATCACGCACCGCCAGATAATCATTAGCGGTCAAAATATGACATGGCCGCCCTGCCCAACCTGCTAACACTCCAGCTAATGACACGGTTAAGGTTTTCCCTTCGCCGGTTGCCATTTCAGCCAACCAACCACGATGCAAGGCAAGCGCAGCCATAAACTGCACGGCATAAGGCTGTTTGCCAACAGTGCGATAAGCCACCTGTCCAACGGTAGCCAAAGCGACTATCAATTGCCCACGCGCATGGTTTGGATCTAAGCGCAAAGCGTCACGGACAATTTGTAATTGCTGCTGTAAACCCAGTTGATCAAGATCCCGCATAGCTTCACAGATTGCGAGGCAACTTTGCGCTTCTGCAAATAATAATTTGGCATTTTGATTACGCCGACGCCAATAGCCTTGCCATTCATGTAACTGTGCATCCAAGCCATCTGGTAATCGCACCAATGGCGGCAAAGGCATTACGCTCATACCCGAAACTTCCGTTGGAAAAATTGTCGCAAAGCTCGTCCCCATTGAAATAGCAAAGGCCGATAACCAAGAGTCAGTCGCATCACACCTAGCCGACCGTGAATCAACAAAGGGCCTTCAGCGGTAGATGCCGGCAACCAAGCTTGCAGCCGAAAAAAAGGTTCTGCGGCAGCAAGGCCTTGCGGATCGGAGCTTTGAACGGCAATCTCCCCTCCTCCAGCCATACCCAAAGCCGCCGAAGGCAACAACCCTTGCTCATGTGGCAATACTTTTGCATCCAGCGCCTGAATATTGAGCTGTTCTTCACCAACCAACCGAATTTCTGCACCCAATAACTCGCCATCAAATAAAAAAGTAGAGATTTGTGGCAATACAGCGACAAAACGCCATTTGGCATTCGCATCCACTACCGTGCCTAATAAACCACCACGAGCCACCCATCGTCCGTGTGCAATATCAAGATCTGCCGCACTCCAAATACCATTGATAGGTGCAATCACCCGTAAGGCTTTTTGCTGCCTTTGTAATTCAGCGAAGTTTTCTTCCAAGGCTTGGCGCTGTTGCTGTAAAGGCTGTAAATCAGCCAAAGCAACTGACATAGCTCGCAGTTCCTGAGCAATCACTTGAGCCAACTGCATCTCTAATGCGCGTAAATCAGCTTCGAGCTGTGGGTTTTCCAGTTTCAGTAATTCTTGACCTGCGCTGACTTGTGTACCGGGTTCAACCAATAACTCGACCACATTACCAGCTGTTTCACTATGCAATTGTCGATAACTATCCGCTTCAACCATACCCTGTACTCGTACCCTCTCGGGCATAGGCACCCCTGTCAAGAAGCCCAAAACAATGGTCATCAAAGCAACAGTCAGGGC
>JBJSYX010000335.1:0-15600 GCA_046090005.1 Methylomonas sp.
CCAAAATCAGATTGATGCTTACTGCACCGGCTGTCAGCCATATCCACGGAGAACCGCTTTTAAACCATGCTTTAATCATAATGAACTGTATTTTTGTCTTAGGTTTTGACGAATCATTTCCGCCAAGGTATTGACGATAAAGGTAAACATAAACAGCACCAAGGCCGCTAAGAACAATACTCGATAATGAGTACTGTTAACTTCAGACTCAGGCATTTCCACTGCGATGTTTGCTGATAGGGTACGAAGGCCTTGGAAAATACTTAAATCCATCACTGGGGTATTACCAGTCGCCATCAATACAATCATGGTTTCACCGACTGCACGACCAAAGCCAATCATAATCGCCGAGAAAATCCCCGGACTGGCGGTTAGCAACACCACTTTAGTCATGGTTTGCCAAGTGGTAGCACCTAAAGCCAATGAGCCTGTAGTTAAGTGTTTTGGCACACTGAAAATCGCATCTTCGGCAATCGAGAAAATCATCGGAATTACCGCAAATCCCATCGCTAAACCAACCACCAAGGTATTACGTTGGTCGTAACCAATGCCAAATTCACTGCTCATCCAAGTCCGTAAATCACCATTAAAACAAACCGCCTCAATGGTTGGACTGACCGCGAATGCAAACCAAGCGCTGAATAAAATCACCGGCACCAACACAATCGCATCCCAACCTTCAGGAATAGTATGACGAATTGATTCAGGTACTTTTTGCCAGAAGAAAGCAAAAATCATCACCCCTAAAGGCACAATCATTAGCAAGGCAAAAATCCCTGCCAAATGCATTTCCACAAAAGGCGCTAACCAAAGACCCGCCAAGAAACCCAAAATCACCGTTGGCAAAGCGCCCATGATTTCAATCCCAGGTTTTACGTATTGACGTACTCTTGGGGTCATAAAGTAACCCGTGTAAATAGCACCAAATAATGACAAAGGAATTGCCACCAACATTGCATAAAACGAGGCTTTTAAAGTACCAAACACCAACGGAATCAAGCTCATTTTGGGCTCGAAATCGTTGCTAGCAGATGATGATTGCCAAATGTAATCCGGTTTTGGATAACTTTCGTACCAGACTTTTTGCCATAAAGAAGAAAACGACACCTCAGGGTGTTCGTTATCAATATGCCAGAAATGAACTTTGCTATCTGCACCTTGTAACAAGAAGGCATTGGCACGCGGTGATAAAGCAACCGCCGCTGGTTTGTTATTAGAAACCGGCTGTTTAATCAGCTCACGCTCAGAAGTGGAGTTGTAAATACCAACAGCGCCATTAGCATCGGCAACCAACATACCTTTACGACGTTGCTCCGAATTGATTGACACCAGTGGCGCGTTCGATACTTTGAAAGAACGCAGTTTTTCGACGCTGAAATGATTTTTCTGATCACGCACCATACTCCATTGCGACAAATCGCCTTGGCTATCGCCGATTAATAATGAAATATCACCATTTAAGAATTCGATGCTGCTAATTTCAGTGCCTTGATTCATTACATTAAGCTTGTGCTTAATAGTGGGTTGCGTCTTGTCGCTGACATCAAAAATCGTCAAATCACCTTTACGATTAGCCAGATAAAGATTACGTTGTTCTTTATCCAACAACATAAAATCGACATCGCTACCCGCCGTTTCCAGCAACGCATCACTACGCTCCAAAGTCACTTCTTCATCGAATAAAGACTTTTTCTGGGTTAAACCGGCTAAAACAATTCGATTATCAGCGGTTTTTGCAACCAAAGTGCTGTTGTCATCGTCAACTTTAAAAGCAATTTGGCTTAAAGCCTGCCCCGCGCCATCGACCACCACGGGTTGATTACCTAATGGGTACTGAATCGATGGAGTAATAACCCGCTTTCCATCGGGATAGCTGAGTTTGTAATCGTGCTTAACGACTAGGGCGCGACCATCCGACAAACCATAAATCACTTCGGCTTTATCAAAGTCACCATGCGCAAAACTGGTAACGGTTACTTTGTCTGGAATCGGTAAATTTTCGGTAGCAATCGTTGCGCCATTCGCCACGTTAAAGAAAATCGCTTTGCCAGTTTCGGTAAATCTCACTGCGACTTCATTTTGCTCTTCCATCGCCAACAACAGCGTTGCACCTAAAGTCGGTTCTGGCGTGTCATATTGAGCTATGGATTCTGCATGGGATGAAAGTAATAGCGGAAATACCACATACAGCAAGTAAAAAAAGATCAGGAGAATCGCAACAATAATACTCAAGCCGCCAGCAACAACGCCGCGAGCAACTAATTTATCTTTAACGAGTCTCCAGCTTTGATAGCGGTCACTGGCCGACATATCTAGCTGAGAGGAGTGGGGCTGGGTTGAATTAACTTCAGACATAACCAAGTATCAGTAGTAAACATCTTGCCATTTTGACATAGCATGACCGTTTTAAATAGAAAAGCCGACAACTGCTTTCGCAATCATCGGCTCCAAATAGGTTTGCAAAACAAGTACACATTCAATTTAGCGCTGATTTTGCTCTGCCATCCATAGCCGCATCCTTGCGCAATAATCCATTTTTTAGACTTCCATGACTAATTTTATTTCACTAAACCTAAAGCTTTTTCCGCTGCTTTCGCTGGCAATGGAATGTAGCCATCTTTCACAACAACTTGTTGGCCCGATTTAGATAAAACCATTTTGATGAACTCTTTTTCTAATGGCGCTAATGGTTCATTAGGTTTTTTGTTCACGTAGATGTACAAGAAACGAGTCAAAGGATAAGCGCCAGAAACTGCGTTTTCAGGTGTTGGCTCAACAAACGCACCGCCATCTTTCTTAGTTAAAGGCACGGCTTTAACACCAGAAGTTGAGTAACCAATACCAGAGTAACCAATACCGTTAGCAGAAGTTGTGACAGACTGTACAACTGATGCTGAACCAGGTTGTTCGTTGACGTTGCTTTTGAAGTCGCCTTTGCACAACGCTTCATCTTTGAAGAAGCCATAAGTACCAGAAACAGAGTTACGACCGTACAACTGGATTGACTTACCTGCCCAACCACCGGTTAAACCAGCTTCACCCCAAGTTGTAATATCAGAAGCATGACCACATTTACGAGTAGAAGACATAATCGCGTCTACTTGTGAAATGCTTAAGCCTTTAACTGGGTTGTCTTTGTTAACAAAAACCGCCAAAGCGTCAATAGCAACGGGTATTTTGGTTGGTTTGTAACCGTATTTGCTTTCGAAATCGTCGATTTCGTTGTCTTTCATCTCACGACTCATTGGACCTAAGTTAGCAGTTCCTTCGGTCAATGCTGGTGGCGCAGTTGATGAACCAGCCGCTTGAATTTGAATGTTTACGTTTGGATAAATTTTGCCAAACTCTTCAGCCCACAAGGTCATCAAATTAGCCAAGGTATCAGAACCAACACTCGAAATGTTGCCGGATACACCGCTTGCTTGAGCGTATTCAGGAAGAGCAGGATCAACAGCCACCGGCGCTGCAGCAGCTTGGCTACTGAACAATGCAACAGAAGCAAAGCCAAATCCCAAAATCAATGATTTTAGTTGGAAGTTATTTTTCATATTTTTTCTCATTTCGAGTGTTTAAAACTGGATTCTATACTGCCAGTCAGGCGTGACAATAGTATGAAGCTTTTATGACAGTTTTGTGACAGCCACCAGATTGTAAGCGCGGATTGTGGTTTTTACCATCTTTCAAAATGTAATTGCTTGCTTCTGTAAATTGGCTAATTTCAAGAAACTGTAAGAAAAATCAACGCTTGCATCATTATCAATATCTTGCCGCGCGACTTCTTGCCAAACTTGACGATCGAAATCGGGGAAAAAAGTATCCGCTTCGAATGCTCGATGAATTTCAGTTAAATACAAATAATCAGCATAGGGCAACAGCGCTTGATACAAAGTGGCACCACCAATAATAAACACTTCATCCCAATCACCACAGGCTTGCAAAGCACTATTAATATCGGTAAATACATCACATCCAGACGGCCAATAATCAGGATTGCGACTGACCACCAAATTCCGCCGTCCTGGCAAAGGTCGTCCAATCGCAGCAAAGGTTTTACGCCCCATCACAATCGGTGCGCCCATCGTAACCTGCTTGAAATGCTTTAAATCCGCTGACAAATGCCAAGGCATTTGGCCATCCAAGCCAATCGCCCGATTACTTGCCATGGCTACGATCAATGAAATTTTCATGGTTTATGTTTAAGATGCCAAAATTCTAAATTTGCGACACATGATATATGAAGACATCGATTTTACTGGTTTTTACTGGCGGGACCATCGGCTCCCAAGCCGAAAATGGCAATATCGACCTCAACCCTAACGCCGGTTTTAAATTATTGCAATTATTCAACCAGCGTTTTGCCGCCGCTGAACACATCAGCTTTAAGACTTTACAGCCGGTACAAATTCTCAGCGAAAACCTGCATCCACAACATTGGCCAACCATCATCAATGCCATTGAAGCCGAAGATTTAAGCCAATTCGACGGCATTATCGTCACTCACGGTACCGATACCTTGGCGTTCAGCGCCTCCGCTTTAGGTTTCTACTTCAATCAACTAACAATACCTTTATTAATGGTATCCAGCGATTTACCGCTTGATAACCCACAAGCCAACGGCATTCCTAATCTCATCGGCGCAATCGAATTTATTCGCCAAATCGCCGAAGCCGGCGTGTTTGTTGCCTATCAAAACCCACAACAAACCTTACAAATCCACCAAGCCACCCGCTTGACACAATGCTTACCACTCAGCAGCGACTTCATCAGCGCCCAATCAAAAGCATATATGCGCTTTAGCGGGCAAGGTTTTGAGCGTTTGTCCGATAAAGCGCCGACAACCCGCAATCCGATAAAACTAAAAGCCGACTTTTCAACGCGCATTTTGCTAATCAAACCCTACCCAGGCTTGAATTACAATCATTTCAATCTCGATCAAGTCGATGCGGTTTTACATGATTTGTATCACTCAGGAACCGCTTGCAGCAGCGATAGTTATGGTCAACAACATGATTTGGTCGCTTTTATAAAACGTTGCCGCCAACAAAATATCAATCTCTATCTAGCGCCAGCGATTCATTCCGACAGCGCCTATAGTTCTACCCGAGAACTACTCGCTCACGGCGGCGAAATGATTTGGAATTTGTCATTAGAAGCCGCTTACACCAAGCTGTTACTGGCTTATAGCAACTTCAGCGACCCAATAGCTATCAGTGCGTTTTTAGCTAGGGATATTGCAGATGAGCATATTGGCTAATCCGATATTGTTTTTATCACTACCAATGCAAAGCCCGTAAACGCGGAAATTTTTTATATTGATGTTCTTCCATGCGCGTCATGACATTCAGCAAAGCCTCAAGCGCATCAACAATATATGGGCCTTTATTTAACATCACGCATTCGGCTCTAACAGCCATTGCCGCATCGGTGAATTCTGCTCGGGATTTAGTCCCTTTTTTAGCGATAGACTCCAGCACTTGTGTTGCCCAAATCACCGGCACATGAGCCGCCTCACACAGCCACAACAGTTCTTCCTGAATTTCAGCCAAACGCGCACTGCCTAATTCAACTGCCAAATCGCCGCGAGCAATCATAATCCCCAAGCTATGGCGTCCAATCGTGCCTAAGATAATTTCAGGCAAATTTTTAACCGCGCGGTTAGTTTCAATTTTGGCAATGATCGGTAAATCACCGGCATCGCGATCAGCCAATTCTTTCATCAGGCATTCCATGTCGGCTAACGACTCGACAAACGAGAAACCAATCAAATCAGCGTGAGTACAAGCAAAATCCAAATCTTGAAAATCTTTTTTGCTCAGTGGTGATAGCTCTAAATCGGTTTCAGGAAAATTAATGCCTTTATCGCTTAAGAAAGACACGCCATTACTACGAACCTTGGTGACTTTTAACAACGCGCCTTGATCGCTAATCGACTCGACTTCAGCGCCTATCTTGCCGTCATCAAGCCATACTGGATCGCCGACTTTGAGCTTGTTGATGGCATCGGCCAAGGTACAACCAATTTGCGCCGGTTTGATTGGCTTGCCATTGTCATCATAAATCGCGGGGGAGCCGAGAATGGCATGATCAGTAAGCAATAACTGATCGCCCTTAAACAACATTATCTTTTTCGGCTTACCAGTAAATCGCCCCAATTGACTGCTTAATAGCTCGTCGCCATTCTGGATCAAGGTTAAGTCACAGCCAGCAGCGATATAACTGCTTTTATCGCATTTAACTTGCCATTGATGAGCTGATAATGCTTTTTCAACGATCAATGTTCTGGCTTTATCGCGAGTATCGATAAACTTGATTTCACAGCCTTTAGTTAAGTTTTTAAAAAACTCATTGGCGACAGGTATGGAAAACAAGCCGGATTGATCCTGACTGAAAGCCTCGTTAGGCGCACTCGCATCAAACAAGACTAATCGTCCCGGCGTGACACAATGACCGAATTCATCACACTTTACTTTTAAATGATGGACGGTAGGACCTAGCTCAATATCGCCAGTTCTAATTTTATGACCCGCCAAATCCATTAAAACCCGACAGTTAAAACCGCTTTCAGCTTCTGCTCGGCGAATATTACGAATCATAGCTCGCCACAAATTAGGATTGTCATGAGCACAATTAATCCGCGCACAAGTCATGCCTTTATTGAGCAATGCGTTGATTAGCTGATAATCCCAAGCGGTATCAGTAGCCAAAGTCACCATGACATGGCCTTTTTTATCTTGGAAATGTTGGCCAAATAACTGAATCGTGTGCTGTTCTAGCAACTGGTGACCGCGATTAAAGCCGTTTTCGCTGGGATTTTTGGCATCAATGCTGCAACTATTATTGGTCGCTCGATTCAAGACATCCAACACGGCATCCAGTGTTGATAACACCGACGATTCAGAACGCCCCAAGGATGACAAACCTGCTTGCGCTAGACGCTGTTGCAAATGTCTAAGGTCAAACTGCCTTAAAGCCAAATAGGCCGCGAGATTAATAGCACTTTTAGTGAAAGCCCCAGCCGGAAAGTAGGGCGCATATTGTTTTAGTCTCAGCTCGGCATTATGGGCAACTTGACATTTAATTTCGTTAACCTCTAAGCGAAGCTGTTCCAGCATCTCTAAATACAAATCCTGACTGCTATAACTTAAATCATCGATTGCCATTCGCTCTAATCTCCATCAGTTAAGAGCCATTAAAATTACGACCATTCCAAACGATAAATTTCATGACGTCGATTAGCCAAATTACGCGTTGCGCCACGGGTTCTTACTTGCCGTAATAACTCCAAATTAACATCCGCAATTAAGGTCATTTCAGTATTCGGCGTTGCTTCTGCCAAAATGGCATCATGAGGAAATGAAAAATCACTAGGACTAAAAATAGCGGCTTGGGCATACTGAATATCCATATTCTCCGCATCAGGCAAATTGCCGACACTGCCAGCAATAGCAACAAAACATTCATTTTCAATTGCCCGAGCGTGTGAACAATAACGCACCCGTTGGTAAGCATTTTTGGTATCGGTCCAAAACGGCACAAACATAATTTGTGCGCCTTCCATCGCCGCTAATCGGGCCAGCTCTGGAAATTCTGAGTCGTAACAAATCAGCACCGCAATTTTGCCGCAGTCGGTATCAAATACTTTCAGCGCATCACCCCCTTTAACCCCCCAATAGCTAACCTCATCAGGCGTAACGTGAATTTTGTATTGCGCTTCAAAAGTGCCATCGCGCCTTAATAACCAGGAAACATTGTAAAGTTCATGTGCGCCGTATTCCGGCATCGAACCCGCGATGATGTTAATGTTGTAAGACATCGCCATTTGTAACAAGCCATTACGAATTTCACTGCTATAGCCAGCTAACATTCGAATCGCGTCTGCGGGACTTTTGTCATTAAACAAACCCATCAACGGTGCACTCATGTATTCGGGGAACAATACGAAATCAGCGTGATAACCGGCCACGGCGTCGATAAAAAATTCGGCGTGCTGTAGTAATTCTTCGACGCTTTTTAAGGTTCGCATCTGCCATTGCACTACCCCTAAACGAATCACGTTTTTCGGCCCACCAATAGAGGGCAAGGTATCAACATAATCCAAATTGACCCATTCCAACAGCGTTGCGTAACCGTGCGAGTCGGCATCAACCGGCAAATAACCAGTCAAAAGCTTGCGAACATGAAAGCCATTGGCTAATTGAAATGACAAAACTGGATCAAAAATCTCACGATTTTTAACCTCTTCAATATATTTAACTGGGGTTAGCGTATTGGCATAGCGGGTATAACCGGGAATACGACCACCAACAATAAAGCGTTTAAGATTGAGATTCCGACACAACTCTTTACGTGCATCATAAAGTCGTCGCCCTAAACGTAAGCCGCGAAATTTAGGGTGAACAAAAATATCCACACCATACAGGGTGTCACCATCATCTGTATGATGGGTTAAGTAACCATCGCCGGTGATTTGTGAGTAAGTGTGAACATCGCCAAAGCGGTTGTAATCAACTACCATGCTGAAAGAGGCGGCCACCAAAACGCCGTTATCTTCAATGCCGATTTGACCTTTTGGAAAACGCGTAATTTGTGATATGTACTGATCTTGCTTCCAAGCACCGCCCAGATTATCGTAGACGTGTCCCATCAACTCAGCGATTTGTTGATAATCATCCAAGCCCAAATGCCTTAAAAGCAGTTTGTGTTTTTTTAATTTGTTCTTTTTCATAGGCTTATTAATAACAAAGCCTAGTTACAAGCGTATGACAACATTCAGTCAAGCGCATGATGATTAACCATTCATATAAGCAAGGTGGCAAGAAAAAATGCCCTGTGTTATTAACGCATCTTGCGACTTAAACTGACTCATTAAGATTTACAAAGGATGAAACGTGATAGCACAATTGGAAGGTATTCTAAATTTAGTAACCGGCTCCTTGGTTTTGTTTTCGAGTATCGGGATTTTTGTTTTAACCTTAAACGCCCGATACACGCACGCCATAGGGCGAGTCAGAGAACTGTATGATGAAATTAAATCCGGTCATCAAGAGTCTGAAAAACTGGAAAAGGAACTGAATTTAATGGTATTTCGCTGCCATTTACTGAAATGGAGTTTTGCCTTGCTATTATGCAGCGTTATCAGTAGCGGGATTTTTCTACTATGCTCGATTTTTTCAAAAATTCTTAATTATATTGAGCCTGAAATACTTTTAACCTGTTTAATTTTTAGCGTTTTATTTATCTTCAGTTCAATGATTTTATTATTTCGCGATGTATTAGTCTCTTTAAAAGCCACTCTAATTCATATCGAACATATAAAATCCTAAACATTGACAACACAATTACCGATGAATCTAAAATACAAAGTCCATCCTTGGCATGGCATATTTCCTGGCCCCAAAGCCCCAGAAACCGTGACTGCTTTTATTGAGATTGTGCCTTCCGATACAGTCAAATATGAAATAGACAAAGAAACCGGCTATCTGAAAATTGATAGGCCGCAAAAGTTTTCCAACATGATTCCAACCCTTTACGGTTTTATTCCGCAAACCCTGTGCGGCGAAAAAATAGCCAATAACGCCTCATCAAAATCCGATGGCAAGACCATACGCGGTGATGGCGATCCATTGGATATTTGCGTGTTGTGTGAACGCAGCGTGACGCATGGCGATATTCTTTTACAAGCGATACCGGTCGGTGGCTTTCGACTGTTGGACGGTGATGAGGCTGATGACAAAATCATCGCCGTGATGAAAGGCGATGAGTTTTATCATCAATGGCGTGATATTACTGATTGCCCAGAATCGTATATCAACCGCTTAAAACACTACTTTTTGACTTACAAAAACCTGCCACACGAAGAAAGCGTCTGCAAAATTACCGAAGTCTATGGCCGCGAAGAAGCCCACAGAGTCATCAATTTAGCCTTGGCTGATTATCAGGATGAATACGGTGAATTTCATCAATAACCCGCTTTAAAATTCAACGCTTTTGCCATCACTTGATAGATATAACTCTGTTCCTGAATGCCGTGAAATAAATGCGCTTTCGGGCCACTGGCAAAAATCGCTACATCTTCGGCAGCATGGGTTTCGCTTTCTAAAGGCACCGTTGCCTCTTGTAAAAAGTCGGGGTTCAAACTGTCACTGTCGCTCAAATCATGATGATCGGTTGCTGGACGATAACCGGGGCCATTGGCGTAACTTAACGTGGTGTAGTGCTGACCATTTTTATCGGTGGCTGGGGTGGTTTTACCCACTTCTTTGACCAACCCCAAAATCGGATTGCCACGTTGCGGATAACCAGCAATGGTAAAGGTATGACTGTGATCAGCGGTGACAATCAGCAGCGTGTCTTTCGGATTAGTCTTTTGCTGGGCTTGGCGAACCGCGTTGGATAATTCTATGGTATCGGTCAAAGCACGAAAGGCATTGCCAGCATGATGGGCTTGGTCAATCCGTCCCGCTTCTATCACTAACACATAGCCTTTTTTATTTTTCGCCAACAAATCAATCGCTTTGGCGGTCATTTCAGTTAGCGATGGCTCGCCGGCAGTATCGTTAGGGCGATCATGTTCATATTCCATGTGCGAACGCTCGAACAAACCGAGTAAGTGATCAGTTTGTTTAGTATCAACCGCCTCAAAACCCGCGCGATCATAGACATAAGCTGCTTTCGGATAATTGGCTAACCATTGCTGGGTTAAATCCTGACCATCTTTGCGGCTACCAAACTTACCGGCATCTTCTGGATCAGGCATGGTGCTAGGTAGAAACATACTGCGCCCACCACCTAATGCCACTTCCAAGCCATTGCCATAGGCAAAATTGATAAGCTGTTTGGCAATATCGGTGACAGTGGCATCGACTGGAATTTGTGCATCAGATTCCCAATCACGCTCGGAAGTATGGGCGTAACAAGCCGCAGGGGTAGCGTGAGTAATTCTAGCGGTGGAAATAATCCCCGTTGATAATCCATGCTGTTCCGCTTGCTCGATGATGGTTTTGACTTGCTGAGCGTTAACAATGTCAGCGTTTTTCTCTTTGCGATTGACGGCACTACTCACAGACAATTCACCATCATTGGTTTTAACCCCGCTGATAATCGCGGTCATGGTCGGTGCCGAATCCGAGGTTTGTTGATTAACGCTATAGGTTTTCGATAAGGCCAGATACGGCAGCTTTTCAAAACTCAGAGAATGTTCTTCGCCACCACGATGATTGGCTTGCGCCTGACCTTCTAAAATCCGCGCGGCGGTAATGGTCGAAATCCCCATGCCATCGCCGACAAACAAAATCACATTTTTAGCCGCGCCCTTTTGCGGTTTTAACTGCTCACTTTCAGCAATCGCCATTTGACCGTTTTTTAGCCAGAACTCGGCAGTCTCAATGGTATTGTCTGCCCAAGATGAACTGGCAGAGATTAGTAATAAAACGAAGATAAATCGGGTATATTTCATAGTTAGTCAATAAAGAATCTAAAACTCTAAGATCATTAAATATCTGTCATTTATTTCACTGACAATTTTAAAATCCCAACGTTCAAAACGCTTTTTGTGTTTGGTGCTAACCAAGCAACGCCCATGAGCAAAATGATCTCGCATCCATTGAATCCTTGCCGCTTCTAAACCAGAGCCGACTCCTTTGCCGCGATGCTCTAACTCGACCGCCATCATATAAAGGATATGCGTATCCGAAGCCCAATCGGCAGCTTTAATTCCACCTGTGGCAATCAAGTTGCCTTCAGGATCATAGGCACCGAAAAACTGTTTATAAAACGGCTGTTCGTCCACTGAATGTAGCTCAGTCTCTAATCGCGCGCGCTCATAGCGCTCAGATTCGCTGGGGCAATTAGAACTCAGCAAATTGACGGCGGCGGCTAATGCCGCCGGCGTCTCATCTAAAGGACGAATGGTATACGTTTTCATTGATTAGTCATTAATAGCGATTACCCAAGCCAAGCAAGCATGTTTTCACAGCCTCAAACTTGGTTTAGGGTAAAAAATAGTCGGTGAAATAACCGCTAGAAAATGGGTAAAGCGCGAGGCGTATTTAGCTAAATTAATGTGACGCCCAACTTTGACGCATCATGTCGGCATGCGCCATCAAATCATTAAACGCCTGAACGCTATCGCGATGATAGGGGTGTCTGGTGTTATGTAACGGGTGGCTTAAATCTTGAGCCAAATCACTAATGACTCGTTCGATTTCTAAAAGCTCTTTGGGTTTTCTATACATTACTTCCATCATGTTTTTCTCTCTTATTTTCACTAATTTCAGTGATTAGATTACAAGCGTTCTGTGACAGAAATATGACAACAAAAATCCATCTTGCCATCGACAAGGTAGCGCCAAAAATTTCATTATGTTATTTATTTAAACTTACATTTACTTAACAAAATAAGGAGAAATGGCTTATGGCAAAGTCAGCAAAAAAAGACGATAGAAAGAAAGTGGCTTTGGATTTAGATGTGTACGAAACCCTGAAAAACTTTTCAAGACACAAGGGCTTAAAACTTAGACACCTGATTGCGGCAATGACCGATATAGCGCTATCTAATGACACTATTAACAATCAAATTGTTGATTTAGCGATAATCAAAGGTATTGAAGAACCTGAAATTTCAAATCCGAATCCAGTTTAAAGCGATTATCAGCAAAGGCGGCAAAGCCTAATCTGCCGCCTAACGCTGACCATTTATAACAAAATCAAAGCCCAAGTCGCAGCCGCCCAGATTAACGACAACATCACCGCTGCCGAGCCAATATCTTTGGCACGACCTGACAGTTCATGATGCTCCAAGCCAACCCGATCAACCACTGCTTCAACCGCCGAATTCAACAACTCAACCACTAACACCAATACCACACTGCCAATTAACAATACTTTTTCAATGGCAGTGGTATCGAAATAAAAAGCCAACGGTGTACTGACCAGCAATAACATCACCTCTTGCCGAAATGCTTCTTCATGTTGCCAAGTAGCTTTAAAACCAGCGATTGAAAAAAAACAGGCATTGATTAAACGTTTTACGCCTTTTGCATTTTGATTAGCCATCTTGGTTCCTCTGAATATTCAATCGTTAAAAATAAATTTTTGCAGTCCTATCAGCAACAATACTTTGCTTCCGCTTGCCAAGCGTGTTGAACCATGGTTTTTAAATCAGCAAACCGCGGCTGCCAACCTAATAACTGCTTAATTTTGCTCGAATCAGCAACCAACACCGCCGGATCACCACCACGCCGTGGGCCCTCAACCACTTTGATGGCGCGATGACTGACCTGCCGAGCCGCTTCAATCACTTCCTGCACCGAATAACCTTGGCTATTGCCTAGATTAAAGACGTTGCTGTCACCGCCATCACCCAAATATTGCAGCGCCAACCAATGCGCTTGCACCAAATCTTGGACATGAATGTAATCTCGCACACAGCTACCATCGGGAGTTGGGTAATCACGACCAAATACCGAAACCTGAGCGCGTCGCCCCGAAGCCGCTTGTAAAACCAAAGGAATCAAATGGGTTTCAGGCTCATGGCGTTCTGCCAATAAACCTTCACAATGAGCGCCAGCAGCATTGAAATAACGTAAACACACCGAACGCAAGCCATAAGCTTGATGATAATCGGCCAAAGCCTGCTCTATCATCAACTTACTCCAACCATAAGGATTAATCGGATTTTTAGGATGGGCCTCATCAATCGGCCAGTATTGTGGCTCACCAAAAATCGCTGCGGTTGACGAAAAAATAAATTTATCGACGCCATGTGAACACATCGCATTGAGTAAATTCAAGGTATTGACCACATTATTCTGATAATACTTAGCGGGGTCTTGAACCGATTCTCCGACTTGAATAAACGACGCAAAGTGCATCACCGCATCAAATGTTTGGCTTGTGAATATTTTGTCGAGCAATAAGCGATCTGCAATATCGCCATGCACAAATTGCCCGTGTAAAACGGCATCTTTATGACCACTGGATAAATTATCCAGCACCACCACATTAACGCCCAATTGCCCTAACCAATAAACCATGTGCGAACCAATATAGCCCGCACCGCCGACGACTAAAATCGTTTTGACCTGTTTCATTTAAGCGGCAGGTAGCGCTAGCGGCGAACGATCAAGCCAATTAATTAACTCCAGCCGCCCATCGTGATGTTCGACAATTGCCGTGCAACTTTCGACAAAATCACCCGTGTTGACGTACAAAAACTGGTCAATGGTTTTAATCTCGGCATGATGAATATGGCCACAAATCACGCCATCCAAACCTTCATGTCTTAGCGTATGAACAATGTTTTCTTCGTAATCGGAAATAAACTGCACCACGTTTTTGACTTTGTATTTGATATAAGCCGCCAAGGAAAACTGCGACTGTAAGCCAATCCATCGGCGAATTGGCCTTAAAAAGCGATTGATTTCAATCAGCCAGTCGTAACCCACGCTACCGACTTTCGCCACCCATTGATGGTGTCTGGCAATCGCATCGTATTCATCACCATGAACCACCAAAAACCGTTTACCTTCTGCGGTGGTGTGAATCACCGAATTTCTAACTTCAATGTCGCCAAACACATAATGGTCATAATCCCTGACGTTTTCATCGTGGTTGCCGGGAATATAAAAAATCTGGGTGCCATGACGAGCTTTACGCAGGATTTTCTGAATCACGGTATTGTGATCGCGCGGCCAATACATCTTTTTCGACAACGACCAAAAATCAATAATATCGCCAACCAAATACAAGGTTTCGCTGTCGTTATGCTTCAAAAAATCCAGCAAAACATCCGCTTGGCATTGGGTAGAACCGATGTGTAAATCGGAAATCCAGATAGTTCGGTAAAGATTGCTATTCATCAATAATCGCTAATGGCGGGTATTTTTAAGACCAGCAGATTGTCGTTTGGATTTGTGACAACAGAATGACAGGCAATTGTTTTGACAGGCTTCGAATCAATATCTATAGTTCTAACCAACAACATCGGAAGGAAATCGCCATGACTTATACCTTGCCGCTAACGACTATGAGCGTTAGCGAAAAAATTCAAATGATGGAAACACTTTGGGAAAACTTAACCCAACAATCTCAAGACATTACCTCACCAACTTGGCATCAAGATTTATTGCTACAGCGAGAACAATTACTAGAAAATCAACAGGATCATTTTGTTGATTGGAACGAGGCAAAAAAACAAATCCTCAATCAAATTCGATGAAAATCGAGATACTCAACAGCGCTCAGCAAGATTTACTGGAAGGCTATAGGTTTTATGAAAAACAAGCCGAAAACTTGGGCTCTTATTTTCTCGACGCGCTGTTTTCCGACATTGACTCACTAATGATTAATGCTGGTGTTCATCAGCGCTATTTCAATAACTATTACCGCTTATTGTCTAAGCGATTTCCATTTGCTGTTTACTACCGGATTGAAAACCAAATAGCTAGAATCTATGGGGTGCTTGATTGTCGAAAAAATCCATCTTGGTTAAGAAAAAAGCTTAAATCCCAATAACCTAACCCCAATCCTCCCCCTCAATTATGACATTTCACATTTCTGTCATATTTGCTTGCCACAATCTCTAGCAACAATTTTTGTAGC
>JBJSYX010000336.1:0-2555 GCA_046090005.1 Methylomonas sp.
GAAATTGATTGGCAAGGTGCCGCGCAAGTTAAGCGCATGTTGCCGGACTGTGTTTCGATTTTTATCTTACCGCCATCGATAGAAGTTTTGTGCCAGCGTTTACAAAATCGTGGTCAAGATAATGAGGAGATTATTGCGCGTCGAATGCGTGATGCCGTCACAGAGATGAGCCACTATTCCGAATTTGACTATTTAATAGTCAATGACGATTTCAATCTGGCCTTGAATCAGCTAAAAAGTATTATTATCGCCAACCGCTTACAACAAAAACGCCAACAATCCCTATTGGCACCTTTATTAAACGATTTACTTAACTAAACTTAAAAAGCATCATGAAAAAAACTCTATTCTCAAAAATGTTGATGTTGCTGATGATTTCTACATTAACCTTGTTGATTAACGGTTGTTCTAGCGACGAGCCAGAAGCAACTCAATCAGAATCATCGGCAGTCAAAGCGGCCAAACACAATAAAGTCGACGAAGGCGAAGCTAGTGATTCAGTAAAACAAAAATTTGAAAAACAATTCACTAAAAACTGCGTGACTCGCGAGTTAGCTGCTTCAAACAATCCTGATGTTGAAGAAAAACGCGCCCAAGACAGTTGCAGCTGCATCGCTAAACATATCTCTGATGATTTGGCCGAAGTCGATGCTGAAAAATATTTAGACGACAACGAAGATACTCGTACTTTGCAAATCAAATTCGATACTGCGACTTTCTTCTGTCTACAAAACAAACAGCAATACAAAGGCCCGATGCTGTTTGGCAAACAATAAGTTTTAACTCAAGCTGTGTCGGGTGATGGCTGGCGCTTAACCCGACTTCTCTATTTTTGGATTTGCTCAAAATCCATCGTGACTTATCCGATTAAAATCCCATGACCCAAGCAACCCAATTATTTACCGAAGCTAAAAAATTCATTCCTGGTGGCGTTAACTCGCCAGTACGTTCGTTCAGTGGCGTTGGCGGAACACCTGTTTATTTCAGCCGCGCCCAAGGTGCTTATGTTTATGACAGCGAAGCCAAACCTTATATTGATTATGTTGGCTCTTGGGGGCCAATGATTTTAGGTCATGCTCATCCTGAGGTGATTGAAGCGGTTAAACAAACCGCCGAAAATGGTCTTAGCTTTGGCGCACCGACCGAAATCGAAACCCAAATGGCAGAAAAAGTTTGCCAATTACTGCCATCGATTGAATTAGTCCGTATGGTTAGCTCTGGTACCGAAGCCACTATGAGCGCGATTCGCTTAGCGCGTGGTTATACGGGGCGCGACAAGATTGTCAAATTTGAAGGCTGCTACCACGGCCATTCCGATTCTTTATTAGTGAAAGCCGGTTCAGGCGCTTTGACATTTGGCGTACCTAGTTCACCGGGGGTGACTGCGGCGGTTGCTGCGGACACCATCACCTTAACCTACAACGATAGCGAACAGGTTAAACAGACTTTTGCCGACATTGGTGAGCAAATCGCTTGCATCATCGTCGAGCCAGTGGCTGGTAATATGAACTGTATTCCGCCCGAAGCTGACTTTTTACAAACCTTGCGCCAAGTCTGTGACCAACACGGCAGTTTATTAATTTTCGATGAAGTAATGACCGGTTTTCGGGTTGATTTACACAGCGCCCAAGGTCTTTATCAGGTCAAACCGGATTTAACCACGTTGGGCAAAATTATTGGTGGTGGGATGCCGGTTGGTGCGTTTGGTGGCAGTCGCAAAATCATGGAACACCTCGCGCCGCTAGGTCCGGTTTATCAAGCCGGTACTTTGTCAGGTAATCCAGTGGCGATGGCAGCAGGTTTAAAAACTTTGGAATTGATTAGCCAGCCGGATTTTTATCCCCAACTAACCGCTAAAACCACTCGCTTGTTACAAGGCTTGCAACAAGCTGCCGATCAAGCCGGGATTGCCTTTACCACCAACCAAGTCGGTGGGATGTTTGGATTATTCTTTAGCCAAGAAAAACCAATCAGCCGTTTTGCCCAAGTCATGCAATGCGATCAAGCGCGTTTCAAACGCTTTTTCCACGGCATGTTGGAACAAGGTGTTTATTTAGCGCCTTCGGCGTTTGAGGCGGGATTTGTCTCGGCGGCGCATAGCGATGCTGATATTCAAGCTACTATCGAAGCAGCAGAAGCGGTATTCAAAACCTTATGATGCAGATTTTGCAGACAGTTTGGCCGCTAGTCATAGCGGCCTTTGCCGGTTTTGGTTTAAATGCTTTTTTAAATAAAAAACAGCGCGAAGTTTTGCAACAACAGTTACAACAAATGGCCATCGAACAAGCGGTTGCCGAACAAAAACTGAGCCAGTTAAAAAATAAAGACAGCGAATGTCAAACCCTGCAACAGCAATTAATTCAACTGAAAAGTCAAAATGCCGAGCTTAATGCTCGCCAACAAGAACAAAGCAAAAGTCATGCTGAAAAAATTAGTCTGTTACAAGCAGCCGAAGCCCAGCTAAAAGCGCAATTCGAAAACCTAGCCCACAAAATTTTCGAAGAACGCGGTAAACAATTTAGCGAACAAAACCAACAAAGCATCGAAAACTTGGT
>JBJSYX010000337.1:0-2706 GCA_046090005.1 Methylomonas sp.
GCATTTAGTATTGAATGCGGTTTGTGGATCAAATCAGACAGAGCCATTAATCCCCCTTCAGCACGGCAGGATTAAGCAAAATGGACTTTCGCTTTCCGTCTTGTTCAAACTGCACCCTGTCTAAATCGCTGAGTTCGGCAATGGCTAACATCAGCGCTTCGTTGTCACGAATCGGCCCAAACTGCATCGCAATACGCTTACTAACAACTTTTGTGCGTTCCCGTTTACAGTAGTCAATCAACCATGTTTCCAACTTGACCGCATTCGCCACATTAACCGGTAACGCCAGTTCACTAAAAAAGCGTTTTGATTCCGATAAATGCCAAGCCGCAATACGACTGGCGCGTTCAAAGCTGTCAACGTCTACCGGGCTATCCAAACCATGCTGAAAAACTTGAAACAAAGCCGCCAAACGAGCCGCGTTATCGGCAGTTTTGCTGGCAACATCGCGCACGTCGTACAGCTCTTGGCCAGGGCGCAATTCCAGTTCAATCGCATCATGAAACGCTATCCATGTTGCTTTGGCTTCGGGGGTAAAGGTCAATAGTTTGGGAGCCAATACACCGTCATCATTCAGCGGTGCGGCAATATTGAGCAATTCGGTAATCCTTTGTTGAAACATTGCCAACTTAGGCCAATTGTCCGGCGCTTCAGTAAATGGTCGCCAGCCTTGCGTGGATTCCGGCCATGCCACCAGAAACCGCGCCAAAAAGCCTGTACCGCGGGCTAATTGACCGGTTTGATTGAAGAATGCCCGTAATGTAGATTCTTGAATCTGCAAGGTCACACTCAAGCGCACATCATGCACTATGAATGATTCAGTGGATTTGCGGCCAATCGGTAATGAGCCGCCATCCCACAAGGTATTTAGCAAAGCCAAATTACGCATCACAGAATCTTTACCCATGCCGTGTGCGCCAAACACCACACCCGCCTCACTGGAAACCACGGCAGCCGAAGGCCAGTTTTTAGCCAAGGTATAGGCCTGGCTTTCCGGCGTTTCATCACCCAAGATCAAGCGGGGGATTTTCGGCGCACTCGGTTTACACTGTTCCAATTCGCGTAAATCGTCTTTTTGATTTTGCGCAGATTTGCCTTGTTTGCCTAATTCCTTGATCTTAGACAATAGGCCTTCACGCTCGGCATTCCAAGCGGCCAGTGCCGCGTTGTATTGCTGTTTAACCGGTTCACCCAGTTTGGCTTGTTCAGTTTCATATGCGCGAATGGCTGCAGTGAAAAAACCATCACAAGTGGTTTTGCGTTCGCCCGAATCGGCAATCATCAACAGAAACAAACTGCTTGGCCCATTCAGCTTATTTGCACGTTGCATATCACAATGGGCTTGAGACGCTAAGGAAATAGCCCCTAAAGCCGAACCAGCTACCAATGGCAAAGGGGCTTTAACAAATGCAGCAACTTCCTGCACCGCATCGCGCACAATATCCGGCAACGCATCGACCGGGTACGGTTCAGGTTTGATTTTGGCTATCAAGGGCTGAGGTTGCGGCCAGCGGGTTGTCAGTTCAACGACTCGATCATCTAGCGCCATGTTGTCACCTCACGATAGGTATCCATCAAGGTATCCACGGCACGCTCTACACGAGCTTGATCTTCATCGCTGAGACTTTTGCCCGCCAAACAGTCACTGATTGCCACCACTAAAATCATCGACTCTTGCACGCAAAGCCGAATCAACTCACTCGCATTAAAGCGCGGCTTATTTTGTGGTTTGCTATTCGTCGTTTGTTTCGGGAATAAGTCGGATAACTCCAAGCCTACGCTATCCAATACCTCACTCACCGAACAGCCACCAAAACAATGCACCAACACCTTGTCATCATCAGCCACACGAATGGCCAAGCTGGGGCTACGGTCATCATGAGCTGGGCAACGTGCTAGCCACTTGTTGGGGCCGGTTTGTTTCACGCCATGCAATTGGTTTAAAAACGAATTAACCATGACCACCTCCGAATAAATACAACCAAGGCGCTATGCAAAACACCGCAGTTTTCAAACGCTGCGCCAAAGGGGTAGAAGCGAACTTTAATGTGAAAACATGAGCCGTTACCCTGTGCCTGTCGGGTGCGGCTTTCTTGTTGGTTGCCATTTCGTCACCTCCTAAGCCAATTGCTCAATCAGCGCGCGAATATCCTCTACTTTCCAGGCAGTGGTACGCGGGCCAAGTTTCACGGGTTTGGGGTAACGACCTTCTTTAACACCCGCCCACCAGCTGGATTTGCTAACTGGAATAATGGCGGGTATAGGTGGCTCGGCTTTGGGGTTGCCGACGATTTGGGGTAGGCGTAAATAGCCGGTTTGAGGTAGTTGGTACATTGCGGATTATCTCCGTCCAAGTTAAGACGGTGACATAGTGCAATGTTCAATATCGTCGCGAAATACGTGTCGATTGGAGGCCGAACGCTAGCCTATCAGAGAATGTGCACTCTCCGAGCGGAAACGGACTATCTGAGCTTAATGCCTTGCGCCTTGGCGTACTTTCTTATCCAGCCAGTTACCGTTCTGGGTTCAAAATGCAGTCCTTGCTGTTGAAGCCAATCAGCGTAAAAATTCCCTGCTTTTTCGGCGCTTGAAAACTTATCAACTTGCTTAGCCCACTCAGAAGTTACCAATAGTTCGGCTTCATGATTTTTTTTATGCCGTTGTTGATTTAGTTGTTTGGATCGTTCTTTGCGCTTTAAGGCTTCA
>JBJSYX010000338.1:0-3886 GCA_046090005.1 Methylomonas sp.
CTTCCAACCTGCTGAAAAACATAAATCAGGTACTGTGATTTTAAATTTACCTCAAGGTGTATCTGAAGTAGGTAAATATCTGATTCACATCACTTTATTACAAGACAGCGGCGAAAGATTAGATGCTCACATGAGCTTCCAAGCTGGTAAAGGTCAACAAACCAGCAAAAGTGGTTTAGCCTTATACGCCTTGTTGTTATTCGGCGTTCTTTACATCGTCTATCTTTCAAACGCAGGCTTTAAACGCAAAGTTGACGAGTTAATTGGCAAAGCAAAAGAACTATAAGCAAGTCATATCTGCTCTGTTAATCTTCAGATTAACAGAGCCACCTAAATCCAAAACAGCCTACCATTTGACTATTTTTAACACTTCCGATATAGAGGAAACTCCTTAATGGACAAAAAACTAGCTTTAGCCGCATTAATCGGCACCCTGTCTATTACCACCGCTTCTGCAAAAGAGTTTCAAGACCACACCAACATGATGAATCATGGTGATGGACATCTAATGGATATGGATGGAGGCATGGTAATGGGGCAAAATACTGACACATTACCTGGTGGTTGCGACAAAATCGCCGCCACAAAAGAAATTACCATCCACGCTGGTCATAAATATGCCGAGAAATTCCCCGGCACCATGTATGCATTTGACCAACAGGAATTCCAATTTGAGCCTTGCACTAAATTAACCGTGCACTTCATTAACGATGATGAAATCCGCCATCAATGGATGATGCATGGCCTACCTAAATACCTTTACCCTAAAGGCATGTTCCATTTAGAAGTGAGCGGCCCTGGCAAAGTATCTGGCACGCTGATTTTGCCTCCCGGAGATAAAACTTACTTAGTGCACTGCGACATTGCTCAACACATGGAAAAGGGCATGAAAGCCCAATTGAAAGTAGGCAAAGGCGCTGAAGATTTACCTAGTATCCCCGGGGTAACCACCAGCGTGTTTCCTGATGATTACAGCGGCAAGCCTTATGTTGCAGAAGAGATTCCAGCAGACGTAACGGCACCAGCTACAACTACTGATAGTCAAGCGACATCAAGCACATCATCAACACCAGCAGTAGATACCGAAACAGATACAGGACTATCAGGTACAACAATCATTGGCTTGGCAATCGGCTTTTTAATTGCCCCTAGCTTGGCAAAAAAATACAAAGGCATGAGTCCTGGCGAAATTGTTGCTTCAATGATTGAAACTGCCACAGGATTAATCAGTTCAGCAGTCAAATGGGTCAGCAACTTCTTTAAAAAACCTGCAGACAAAAAAGCAACTATCATCAACAAATAAAACCCAACTTCAAAGCCCCTGAAACACCAGTTTCAGGGGCTTTTTATTTATAAGACCATGAACTTTGAATCACTCGGCATATTGGGTTTATTTATCAGTGCTTTTATTTCTTCAACTATTGCTCCCGGTGGATCTGAAGCGGTGCTCGCTTATCTGGTCACTCAAAATACTAGCTCGATTATTACCCTAATTTCTATCGCCACGTTAGGAAATACGCTGGGCGCCTTAACAACTTGTTGGCTAGGCACTTGGACAGCCAATAAATATCCAACTTCACAGATTAATAAACCAGAGTACCAAAAGCCATTCTCAATTATTCATCGCTGGGGTTGCTGGGCATTACTATTCTCTTGGTTACCGATTATTGGTGATGGACTGTGTTTTGCCGCAGGCTGGCTAAAACTCTCACCACTATTTTCTTTATTTGCTATTTTGATTGGCAAAGCCTTACGTTACATGGCTGTTGCTTACGCATTTGTATAAAACACAATCATGACATTTTTTTCACTCCCCCATTTTCCAAATCCAGAACCTCCAACTGAACACCGTCGTCACGACTACCTGATTGCCGGATTCACTTTCGTCACTGTCACAATTTGTCTAACAACCGATGGCTTTGCACCACAATTTATGCAATATGTTTTGGCATTTTTTGGTTGGTTGTTTCTATTATTTTTTCTACGTAGCGAATGTAAATATGTTCGCACCCAAGTAGCTGTTGCGGTTAGTTTTGCAGTGATTGGCGAATTTTTTGCCTCTATTTACATGCAAGGCTATATCTATCGATTTGGCAATGTACCTGCTTACGTGCCGCCAGGTCATGGCTTGGTATATCTAACCGCTGTTGCACTAGGCCGTTCTGGCTTATTTCAAAATCACGCACGGAAAATTGCTGCTTTTGTTGTTGTTACTTGTGGCTTGTGGGCAGTTTGGGGACTCAGTAATTGGACACAACGCCAAGATATTATTGGTGCGATATTGTTCTTGGTGTTCTTGGTTTACTTATTAAAAGGCCGCTCACCTATGGTTTACCTTGGAGCTTTCTTCATTACCTCTTGGCTGGAAATTGTCGGGACTTCCGCTGGCACATGGGCATGGTCAGTGATTGATCCCGCGTCTAAATTGCCACAAGGCAATCCGCCAAGCGGCGTAGCGGCTTGGTATTGTCTGGTTGACGCAGTTGCAATTGCTGGTGCAGCACCTTTACTCGACTTGATAACAAAATCAGTTAATTACTGGCGCCAACAAACTGCTCGCATTGATAAATAAGGCTTAGTCAGCCCAGCCCTAGATTTAGGCTAAAATAGCGCAACATTTTTTGAATTAGCTAATCCACATACGACATTCTCATGGAAAAAACCTACTCCCCTCACGCAATCGAACAACGCTGGAACCAAACTTGGGAAGAGCAAGGCTATTTTGCTGCCAAACAAGAAGGTGAATCTTATTGCATTATGATTCCCCCACCCAATGTCACCGGCAGCTTACACATGGGACACGCTTTTCAAGATACCATCATGGATGCCTTGACTCGTTACCATCGGATGAAAGGCTATAACACCTTATGGCAACCTGGCACCGATCACGCCGGCATCGCCACACAAATGGTTGTTGAACGTTTGTTAAATGCCGAAGGCAAAACCCGTCATGACTTAGGCCGAGAAGCCTTCGTCGAAAAAGTTTGGGAATGGAAAGAACAGTCTGGCGGCACTATTACCCGTCAACTACGTCGAATGGGCTCGTCATTGGATTGGGAAAAAGAGCGCTTCACTATGGACGATGGTATGTCGGAAGCGGTACAAGAAGTATTCATCAAACTTTACGAAGAAGGTTTGATTTACCGCGGCAAACGCTTGGTTAACTGGGACCCTGTTCTACATACCGCGGTATCTGATTTGGAAGTGATGTCCGAAGAAGAAAATGGCTCAATGTGGCACATGCGCTATCCGTTAACCAACGGCAAAGGCTTTTTGGTGGTAGCAACTACCCGTCCTGAAACATTATTAGGTGACGCTGCAGTTGCTATTCACCCTGAAGACGAGCGCTACAAACATTTATTGGGTGAATTCTTAGAACTACCGTTAACAGGCCGCCGAATTCCTATCATTGCTGATGAGTATGTTGATCCTGAATTCGGTACAGGCTGCGTAAAAATCACACCTGCTCACGACTTTAATGACTATGAAGTTTGGTCACGCCATAAACATACATCTGCAATTGCCGATCTTCCTCATGGTGGTTTGATTAATATTTTCACTGTTGATGCAGCCATTCGTGATAACAATGATGAATATACCTTAATTCCAAGCGCTTACATTGGACTGGATCGAGTTGAAGCCCGTAAACGGATAGTTGCCGACCTAGAAGCCAAGGGATTATTAGAAAAAATTGTTGATCACAAATTAATGGTACCGCGTGGCGATAGAACCAATGCCATTATCGAACCATTTTTGACTAATCAGTGGTATGTCAAAATTGAACCGTTGGCTAAACCCGCGATTGAAGCCGTTGAAACAGGCGCGATTAAATTCGTACCAGATAACTGGAAAAACACGTATTTTGAGTGGATGCGCAATATCCAAG
>JBJSYX010000339.1:0-2208 GCA_046090005.1 Methylomonas sp.
CGATGCCCAACAAAAAGCCTATCAACTATGCGATCAAATCAGTTGGCAAGATGTTTATTACCGTACCGATATTGGCTTTAAGGCGATTGGTCGTTAATCCTTAACAGATAGCAGTTAATCCTCGATTGGCTGCTATCTCATCTAGCCCGATAACCGAGCTTTTCGGAATCATGAAAAACCTACCAAAACTTTTGCTGTTCTCAACCCTGTTTTTGATTACACCGTTAGCGGTCAGTGTCAAAATGGCGGCGGCGTTTAGCGCCTTCAAAATCATCACCCTAGGTTTGAAATTGCAGACGATTGATAGCGCCAAGCAACAAGGGCGTTTATTTCTAGGTTGGTTAACAGGTTGGGTGATTGCCACACAAAACTTAAATGAATTTAAAAACGGTGATTACAGCCATTTTTTTACTCAATTGGGTTTGAATGTTTTATGGGTAGGTAGCTTGGCTTATGCGGCTGGGATGATCTGGTTCAAAGTCAAGCAATCGAAAAATACTGAGCCTTTGCCGATTGAGCCACAACCAGCAACGCCACGTCCCACGGTTTTGCAAATCAGCGCTTATTTGTTGTTATTGGTTATGTTGCTGTCAGTTAAAACCGGCATCGCCCAATATCAATTAGCCACCGCCTATCAGCGAGGCAGTTTTATCAGTCAAAACCGCGAAAAAGCCCAGTTTTGGTTGAAAAAGGCTGCCGACTTAGGCCATGAGCAAGCTAAACAGCAGCTAGACGGCAATTAAATCAACTATCGACTAGCAAGGTTTTGAGTGCGGCTCGGTGCGCTACCCCGCCAATCGTCGCTCTAATGTTACAATGTCTGGCTTTATGCCCTCAGCAAATCCCGCTTGGGTACATGTAAAACACTATCAGGTCATCTATGAGTAAGCTTAAATGCGCTGTGATCGGTGCAGGATATTTAGGAAAGTTTCATGCGGAAAAATATGCCGCATTACCAGATTGTGAACTGGTTGCCGTGGTCGATGTCAGCGAAGAAGCCGCCAAAACCGTCGCTGAGAAACACGGTGCTCAAGCCCTAACCGACTATCAGTCTTTATTGGGCCAAGTCGATGCCGTCAGTATCGTGGTGCCAACTACTTTGCATCACCGTGTTTCTCGTGATTTTCTCAATGCTGGCGCTCATGTATTGGTGGAAAAACCGATTACGGTCACTGTTGAAGAAGCCGATGATTTAATCGCCATCGCTCGCGAAAAAAATCTGATTTTGCAGGTTGGTCATTTAGAACGCTTCAACCCCGCTGTGCGTGGTTTGGAAAATCTGGAAGAAAAACCGCTGTTTATCGAATCGCATCGCTTGTCGCCATTTAATCCACGCGCTAACGATGTCAGCGTGGTGCTGGATTTAATGATTCATGACATCGATATTATTCTGGCGTTGGTTGACTCTGAGGTTGAGCGAATTGATGCCAGTGGTACCGCAGTTTTGACCCAAGGCACTGACATTGCCAATGCGCGACTGACTTTTAAAAATGGTTGCGTTGCCAACGTCACCGCCAGCCGGATTAGTATGAAAATGGAACGCAAAATGCGCATGTTCCGGCCTTGTTCTTATATTTCAGTCGATTTTCAAAATCGGGTGTTGGTCAAACACAAAACCGGTGACAAAGAAATGTTCCCTGGGATTCCCGAAATTGTTAGCGAAGAATTAACTTTTGAAAGCGGCGATGCCTTGTTTGAAGAAATTAAACACTTTGTGCATTGCATCAAAACGGGCGAAAATCCTTTAGTATCTGGCGAAGCCGGACGCAGAGCGTTGGCAACGGCTATCGAAATTACCCAATTTTTAAAACACGGATAAAGGTCAGCATTATGATCCCTATGGTTAATCTAAAAGCCCAGTATGCCGAGATTAAAGACGAAATTGAGCGCGGCTTGGCAGAAACTATCGACAACTGTTCGTTTATTCTCGGGCCACATGTTCAAGCCTTTGAAAAAGAAGCGGCGGATTATTTAGGGGTTAAACACGCGATTGGTTGTGCTTCGGGCACCGATGCTTTGCACTTGGCGTTATTGGCTGAAGGCATAGGTGCTGGCGACGAAGTGATTACCAGTGCATTTACCTTCATCGCCACCGCTGAAGCGATTAAGTACGTTGGTGCTAAGCCGGTGTTTGTTGATATTGATCCGCAAACGTTCAATATCACACCTGAAAATATCGCAAAAGCTATCACCGCTAAAACTAAAGCA
>JBJSYX010000340.1:0-3567 GCA_046090005.1 Methylomonas sp.
GCTAAATAATTCTGATTTTGTTATCGCTTAATCTTAAGTAAGTCCGTAGCCATTGAAGTCCAGCATAAGCCGCTGTTTTGTCCTAAAAGTGCTTAGCTCTTAGCGCAAAATGGTCGGTCTTATGCTTTCCAAGCATTCCAGCTTGAAAACAGGCTTGTTTCACATAGTCACTCGCCGAGTTGGCGATTTCGCTAAAGCGGCATTGGATTTCAAAGACTGGTGTAACACTTCGACTGTCCATCGTTAGCGTACCAATTAATGCTAATTTCTGGCTAAAGCAACTTGGTAACCCGTTAGAAAATCCCAACTTTGCAAAACTGCCGCCACATCAGAAATTAAAACATTGTGATTATCGGTAGCAATCAATATCAAACGCCATTCTTGGCAATCATTGCTAAGACTAATACTGATACTCCCTTCGGCAATTTTGTAACCAACTGTTTGAATTAACTGAGCAATATCGGCTTGTTTGGCTTGGTAATCGGCTTTGAAATGCAACACCACTTCCAGGGTTTGCCGTGATGGTAAAACCGATTCAACATAGCCACCCCAAATCATCGTCGCCGACACAATCACCGCCAACATAATCGCCGCAAAATAAAATCCCGCCCCGCACATAATCCCAATCGCCGATGACGCCCAAATCGATGCAGCAGTGGTTAAGCCGCTGATATTGCGGCCTTCTTTCATGATGACACCCGCCCCCAAAAAGCCAACGCCGGTGACAATCCCTTGAATCACCCGCGTTACATCAGCGCTCGCTGCTAACGGTAACATCCCACCAAACCAATATTGCGGATAACCAATAATTACCGTGACCGCCGCCGACCCCATACAAACCATGCCATAAGTCCGCATCCCCGCCGCACGACCATGATACGAACGCTCGTAACCGACAATCATCCCTAACAATAAAGCGCCAACAATATTGATTAAGATCATAGCGTTGGCATGGAGATGAGGACTGGACCAGTAAGGAAGTAAGCTATCTAGGGTAAAAAGGTTCATTATTAATTTTTGAAATTTGCGCTGTGTTTTCGATAGTGACGAGAATTGATTAGAACAATAGACATAAAAAACCCGTCATCAAGACGGGTCGTAATTGATTTAGGTTGCAATCCACAAACCACTAGCTGAACGATGGGCTTGCGTAATCACAATTTCTTATCAAAGCAACTTTACCAACGTAGTAATCAGTGCGGCTTGTGCAATTAATGCACCAGTGAGCCACTTAATTAACGCTACTTTTAACTCAGACATGCTGACCTTGATATCTTGCAGCAAGCTTTCTATATCCTGTTTTGAAGCGACATCAGTATCTGTTTGCGCCACTTTAAACGCTTCTGAAACCGCTTCAGCCTACTTTGCCTCAAAGCCGGTCAATTAGCGTGCTAAAAATTTATGGGTGTCAAATATGATGCTCGCCATATGGTTAAATCCTTGCTTTAAATTTGACGAAAAGTTTAACACGAGGTCTGGAACGCTATTCAATGTTCTGAATCTGCTCTCTCATCTGCTCAATCAACACCTTCAAATCAATCGAAATCTGGGTCATTTCTCTATCGGCCGATTTTGAACCCAAGGTATTGGCTTCGCGGTTCATTTCTTGCATTAAGAAATCTAAACGGCGGCCTGTAGGTTCTGGTTGTTTTAAAGCGCGTAAGACTTCGGTGACATGGGTTTCTAATCGATCTAATTCTTCGTCCACATCCAACTTCTGCGCCAGCAATACCAACTCTTGTTCCAAACGGTCAAAATTGGGTTCAGCGACCATTTCCACTACTCGGGCATGGAGTTTGTTGCGAATGTTGCTTAATACATCGGGCATTCGCTTATGAGCGGCGGCGACCAGTTGATTGATTTTTTCGCAGCGTTCGGCGATGAGTAGCGACAATTGGGCACCTTCCCTAGCCCGAGTTTCCAACATTTTGTCCAAAGTGTTATTGAGCAAGGTGATGATTTTTTCGCGCAAAGCGTCTTTGTCGGCCTCTGTTTCTTGTTGTACACCAGGAAATGCCAAAACCTCCAACGCCGAAAACGCTTGTGGATTAGTCATTTTGGCTTCGATGCTGACGGTAGCGGCGAGAAGTTTTTCGACGGCTTCGCTGTTAAAGGCGAAGTTTTGACTGCCTTGTTGTTTTTTATAGCTTAGACCACATTCGATTTTGCCGCGTTTGAGTTTGTCGGCAATCAGGCGACGAACATCGGCTTCAACAAAGCGTAAACGCTCTGGCAATTTGACGCTGACATCGCTGTAACGGTGATTGACCGAGCGCAGTTCGCAAAGGATGGTTAAGTTTTCTACTGCGATTTCGCCATCGGCAAAAGCGGTCATGCTTCTAATCATTGTTCACCTGTTTGATGTGATGGCGATTGGCTAATCGCTATCGTGGATTAATTGTTAACTGGACGTTTTTCCAGTTTGCGTTGCAGGGTGCGGCGGTGCATATTCAAGGCACGAGCAGCGGCGGAGATATTGCCGTCATGTTGCATCAAAACTTTTTGCAGATGTTCCCATTCCAAGCGTTTCACTGAAAGCGGACTGTCGCTAATGGAAACCGTGGTATCGCCTTCGTTTTTGTATAAAGCACTGACAATTTCATCCGCATTGGCGGGTTTGGTCAGGTAATGAATCGCGCCCAATTTAATTGCCTCTACCGCAGTGGCGATACTGGCAAAACCGGTCAGCATGACGATTTGGGTATTAGAATCCAATTCAATCAGGGTTTTCACCATTTCCAAGCCCGATTCGTGACCAATTCGCAAATCAATCACAGCATATTCGGGGTCGATTTTTTCAGCTAACTCGATGGCACTGCTAATGTCATTGGCAACCGTAACTTGAAAATTGCGTTTTTCTAAAGCGGGTTTTAACACCGAACAAAAGGTGACGTCGTCATCGACCAATAATAAATTAGGCTTGTCCGTCGATAATTCACTCATCAATACTCTCCATAGTCGTTAATAGCGGCAACTCGATTTCCACACAGGCACCGCCAGTATCAAGATTGCTGAACTGTATTTTACCGCCTAAGCGCTTGATGGTGGTATAGGTTAAGAACAAGCCTACCCCCATGCCTTGTTTACTACTTTTCACTGGCTGGTGTCCGGCAAAATCTAAAAATTCGGTCGGCAAGCCTGGGCCAAAGTCCCTGATTTTCAAATTCAGTAACTCATCATCCCAATTGACATGAAATTCAATACCTAGCTCAGCAAGAGTGGCTTCAGCGGCGTTGTTAAGAATATTAATAACCGAATGGGTCACAGTGCGCTCGGCAATAATCTGTGCCGACATATTGACATCAGGCTCGATGAACAGTTTTAGTTTGGTTGCGGCTTTATGCGTGCGCCATTGATTCAGCACTTCGTCAATGTATTCACTGACTAACATCACTTTCCCCGATTCAGCGCGCATTTCACCGGCTGATGCCGACATCACTGATAAAGCTTGTTTACAGCGGTCAATTTGCTGCTGAACGATGACTAATTTTTCATGTAGCTCTGGAAAACGATTAACCGGTAAATCATCAATCATTTCATGCGCCAAAATCGCGATGGTGCCTAAAG
>JBJSYX010000341.1:0-13589 GCA_046090005.1 Methylomonas sp.
ATTTGCACGAAATCCACAAATTTGGCTCGCAAGCCGAACGCTGGTGGGATCCAAACGGTGAATTCAAAACCCTGCATCAAGTCAATCCGTTACGGTTGGAATTTATCCAACGCTATGCCGATTTACAGGGTAAGCGGGTAGTCGATGTCGGCTGTGGTGGCGGGATTTTGACCGAAGGTTTGGCCAAGGCGGGTGCGGATGCTTTAGGGGTCGATTTAAGCGAAGACTTGATTGATATTGCTGATTTGCATGGTTTGGAAACGGGTGTGACAGCGCATTATCAAAAAATCAGCGCTGAAACCTTGGCGGCAGAACAGCCAGCGAGTTTTGATCACGTTACTTGCATGGAAATGTTGGAGCATGTGCCTGATCCCGCTTCGATTATTCAAGCTTGTGCTACCTTGGTTAAGCCTGGCGGGATGGTGTTTTTCTCGACTTTAAATCGGGTGCCAAAAGCTTATTTATTAGCGATTGTTGCCGCTGAGCATGTGTTGAAAATGGTGCCAAAAGGTACCCATGAATACAAAACTTTTATCCAGCCAGCGGAATTAAGCCAAATGGCGCGTCATGTCGGTTTGGAATTACAAGGCATGATTGGCATTGAATACAGCCCGTTTACTAAAGAGTTTCGTTTGGGCAAAGATATTGATGTTAATTACATTGCTGTTTTTCAGCGTCCTGAGTAAACCATGACTGAGTTCGTGCTGGATTGTGTGTTGTTTGATTTGGATGGGACTTTAGTCGATACCGCGCCGGATTTAATCGCTTGTTTGAATAAAACTTTGTTAGTGCATGGCTTTGCGGCGGTATCAGAAGCGGCGGTTAAACCGTTTATTTCTTACGGCGCTTTGGCGATGATTTCTAACAGTATTGATAGCGATGATGAGCAGTTAAAAGCGCGGATGCTGGAGTTTATGCTCGATAGCTATCAAAACAATATCGCCGAATTCAGTGGTTTTTTTGCCGGTATCGAACAGGTTTTAAGCGGGATTGAAAACTTGGGCTTGAAGTGGGGCGTGGTGACTAATAAGCGTGAGCGATTTACCTTGCCGTTAATGGCGGCGCTGGGTTTGGATCAACGCGCGGCTTGTATTATTAGTGGTGATACTACTGCTTTTAGCAAACCGCATCCTGAACCAATGTTCGAGGCGTGTCGGCAAGCAGCGGTAGAGCCGGAAAACTGTGTGTATATCGGCGATGCGAAACATGATATTACCGCTGGTAATCAAGCCAATATGAAAACCTTGGCGGCTTTATACGGTTATCTAAAACAAGGTGACCAGCCAGAAACCTGGGGCGCGGATGGTTTAATTCGTCAGCCACAGCATTTATTGCAATGGATAGAATCTTCCCTATGTCATTAAAAAATCAAGTCATTCTCGTCACTGGTGCCGGTGGTGGATTGGGTGGTACTGCCGCGGTTGCGTTGGCAAAACTGGGCGCACATATTATTTTGCTGGATAAAAGCATTCCCAAATTGGAAACAACTTACGATGCGATTGTCGCCGCTGGTGGTTGCGAGCCGATGTTGTATCCGTTTGATTTAGCTGGCGCTAACGAGCTGCAATATCAAGAATTAGCCGATGCGATTGAGCAACATTACGGCAGTTTGCAGGGTTTATTGCATTCGGCGGTTGAATTTGCGGCATTTACTCCGCTGGCAGTGCATAAAACTCAAGATTGGGGGCATACCTTAAACGTCAATCTCAATGCGCCCTTTTTGCTGACGCGGGTGTTATTGCCGGTGCTGCAAAAAAGTGATCAGGCTTCGATTGTGTTTACCTCCGATTCCAGTGCGCGAAAAGGCATGGCTTATAGCGGTGCTTATGGCGTCTCGAAAATGGCTTTAGAAGGCTTGGCCAAGATTTTGGCGGAAGAATTGGAGTCTGGGCAAAAAATTCGGGTCAATACCTTGGTGCCAGGCGTCGTCGATTCGCCGTTGCGGAAAAAAGCCTATCCCGCAGAAGATAAGACCTTGATACCGACCATGGATAGTTTGGACGGTGTTTATGGCTATTTATTCGGTGCAGCCAGTATTGGCGTCACCGGTCAAATTATTGATGCAACCCATTTCAAACTTTAAAGGTTATGGCAGAAAGAGAAGTTATTCAGTTAACCCGTGATGTCAATATCGTCACTATTCCAGATGGACATCATGGCGTCTTAAATATGGGCCAAGAGGTGACGATTCATCAGGCTTTGGGCAACAACTACACGGTAGTCACCGATTATGGGCATATGGTGCGGATTGCTGGGATTGACGCCGATGCTTTGGGTAAAGAAGTTAAGCAAGTGCAGACTTTGGTTGATGAAACCGATAGTCAGGCGGTGGCAAAAAACTGCTGGGAAGTGATGAAAACCGTTTATGACCCCGAAATTCCGGTCAATATTGTTGAGTTGGGGTTGGTTTATCTCTGTAGCGCCACCCCCAATCCTGACGGCGGTAATGATGTGCACATTCAAATGACGCTGACCGCGCCGGGCTGCGGTATGGGGCCGGTGATTCAAAGTGATGTCGAAAAATCGGTGCGTGCTTTGCCGGGGGTGGCTTCGGTTAATGTTGAAGTCGTATTAGATCCGCCTTGGTCTCGCGAAATGATGTCGGAAGTGGCGCAGGTGCAATTGGGTTTGTTCTAATCAGCTTAAATATTCATCGCAACCTCGGTGCAATCACATGAAAGATCCCGTTTTCATTTTCGATCAAATCCATATCGAGGTTGCCCGTAATGCCTCGGATGATTTCAATCTGTTTCACGATAAACATAAGTGGCTACAGATTACTCATAATCCTTTTAAAGGACCGATTGTTCTGGGTTTTCAGCTGAATACCTTAATCGAATATCAAATGCGCTTGTATCGTGAAGCGCAGCATGAAGACCAAATCATTGCTGAAAACCAGCTGCGCTACAGCAATTATCAAATTACCTTTGTAAATGCGCTACGGCCTAAGCAAGAAGTCACGCTCGATATTCGTAAAACCTTAATCAACACCATTCCTGAGCTAACCCTAACTAACAGGGTGGCGATGAAGGCCAATGGTAAAACCATTTTGTTGGGCTATAAGAAAGAAACCCAAGTGCCATTGTTTTTAGCAAACGAGGATTTGAGTCAGTTACCAGATTTAAGCAAGTTGCCTGATAAATCGATGGTGCCAGAGACGGAGTTTTTCTTGAAGCGGAAATGGATGTTGAATGGCAACGTCAAAAACTTTTTATCCGGTTCATTAGCGGAACAATCGGATTATTTTGATGAATTAGCCAATTTTGCTAATTATCCTGAGATTTTTCCTTGTAGCTTAACTTCTGGCGCTTTGTTGGAAAAAGCACAGTTGGAAAATCACGATTTTAAGCGTAATCCGATGGTTTACACCTCGCATGAAATTTCAGTTGATCGCTGGAGTTTGGAGCAGATAAAAAACGCTGACAAACTGCATATTTTAGTTAGGCAATTACCTGAATCAGCTGACAATACACTCAATAACACTAGCATTATGTTGCGGACTTATGAGTGCTTTGGTGTGTTGGAAAACAAGGCGGTTTTGTTTCGTATCAAGTTGAATTTAGTACCCTTACAAGAGATTATTAAAAATCTTAGCGCTAAGACTTCGGTAAGCTAATTATGCGCGAGGTTGTGAAAGTTTTAGAACATCAAGTATAATCAACCTTGTCGGAAGGCAGTTTGCCTATGACGAGATTCCAATTAATCAAAACAACACTAAAGATAAGGCGACAGATTCAACTCAAATGTCGCATTGTTCGAGGAAAAAAATATGAGTAATATCGAAGAACGAGTTAAAAAGATTGTCGGTGAACAATTAGGCGTAAAAGAAGAAATCGCAAACGATGCGTCTTTTGTTGACGATCTTGGTGCGGATTCTTTAGACACAGTTGAACTCGTCATGGCTCTGGAAGAAGAATTTGAATGCGAAATTCCAGACGAAGAAGCTGAAAAAATCACCACAGTTCAATTAGCCATTGATTACATCAACGCTAATTTGCAATAAGTTGTTCCAAGCGGCTAGTGGATATTCCGCTAGCCGGCTACTTCTCTTATCCCCCCTGTTTGTCTCTAAATTTAACGGTCGTTTACTGTGAGCACACGTCGAGTTGTTATAACGGGCTTAGGCGCCGTTACTCCTTTAGCCAATAATGTCGCCGATACCTGGAACGGAATTATCAACGGTAAAAGCGGAATTGGCCCTATCGATTCATTCGATATTTCTAGTTTTGCAACCACTTTTGGCGGTGTGATTAGAAACTTCAATATTGGCGAATATATTTCTGAAAAAGATGCCAAACGTATGGATGGTTTTGTTCATTACGGGATAGCCGCAGGTTGTCAGGCTATCGAAGATTCAGGCCTAATTGTCACCGAAGAAAATGCTGAACGGATTGGTGTTGCGATTGGTGCAGGTATTGGCGGTATCACAGGCATTGAAGAATGCTACGCCACATATGTTGCTGGCGGTGCGCGAAAAATTTCGCCATTCTTTGTGCCTGGCAACATTATCAATATGATTTCTGGCAATCTTTCCATCAAATATGGAATGAAAGGCCCTAATTTTGCCATCGTTACCGCGTGTTCAACCGGTACTCATAATATTGGCGATGCAGCAAGATTAATTAAATACGGCGATGCTGATGTGATGGTTGCGGGTGGCGCTGAGCGTTGCACCACGTCACCAACTGCGATGGGCGGTTTCGCTTCTGCCAAAGCCTTGTCACGTCGTAACGATGACCCTCAAGCGGCGAGTCGTCCTTGGGATCGTGATCGTGATGGTTTCGTTTTAAGTGATGGTGCGGGTGTAGTGGTACTTGAAGAACTCGAACACGCTAAAGCCCGTGGCGCTAAAATCTATGCCGAACTAGTCGGTTATGGCATGAGCGGTGATGCTTATCACATCACTTCACCGTCTGTTGGTGGTGAAGGTGCGGCACGCTGCATGAGAAATGCGTTACGCGATGCCAAATTAAACCCAAGCGATGTTGATTACATTAATGCACACGGCACCTCAACACCAGCCGGTGATTTGGGTGAAACTATGGCAATGAAAGCCGCATTAGGCGATCATGCTTACAAAGTGGCGGTTAGCTCAACCAAATCCATGATTGGTCACTTGTTAGGTGCGGCGGGCGGTATCGAAGCGGTATTGTCAGCGTTATCGGTTAAACACCAAATTGCGCCACCAACCATTAACTTGGAAAATCCTGATCCAGAATGTGATTTGGATTATGTGCCAAATACCGCTAGAGAAATGAAAATTGACGTCGCTATTTCCAACTCGTTTGGTTTTGGTGGCACTAACGGTTCTTTGGTATTCAAACGTTATCAATAAACCTCATTAATCAACCCAGTGTTTGCCGATGTTTTTGTTAAATGGCGAAAGCAGGCATTGGGTTGATGTCAGCGACCGAGGTTTCCAATATGGCGATGGCCTGTTTGAAACCTTGGAAGTGCTACAAGGTAAAGCGTTATTCCTTGATAGACATCTTCGACGCCTGACCGAAGGCTGTCAGCGTTTATTGTTGCCACCCCCTGATTGGCAATTACTCCAGCAAGAAGCCCAGCAATTAATCGCCAATACCGAGCATGGTGTCTTAAAAATCATCATCACTCGCGGTTCAGGTGGTCGTGGCTATCGTCAGCCAGAGCTTATTGTCCCAACTCGCTTACTCAGCTTGCATCCTTACCCCCAATATCCGTTTAACTTACAAAGCCAAGGGGTTGTTACGCGATTTTGCGATCAGCTGTTATCGATTAATCCTAGCTTGGCGGGGATTAAACATCTTAATCGCTTGGAACAAGTCCTAGCGCGTGCCGAATGGCGAGATGATGGGATTCACGAGGGCTTAATGCTAGATTGTCATGGCCATGTGATTGAAGGCACGATGAGTAATCTGTTTATGGTCAAAAATGCCGTGCTCTATACGCCTGCATTAACCCAATCAGGGATTGCTGGCATTGTTCGGCAATTGGTTTTAGAGTTTGCAGAACAACTCTCGCTATCGGTTTCGATTCAATCGTTAGAGAAAGATCAGTTATTACAAGCCAACGAAGTATTTGTCACTAATTCGGTTATTGGTATCTGGCCAGTTAAGCAAATAGCCGAGCAATGCTTTCAAGTCGGTGCGTGGACTCAGCGTCTACAAGCCATGCTCAATCAAGCTAGGCTAAGCGAGGTAGAAAATCATGACTAAAAGCATCGTTGCTTTTACCTTGTTAATGGTCATCGCTTTGCTATCGATTTGGAGCGGCATGAACTATCAGTTGCTGGTTAAAAAACCTGTGATTCAGCAAGAAACTGTATTCGAGGTAAAAAAAGGCCAAGGCTTGGATACCGTGATTGCCAGTTTGCAGGCGCAACAAATTCCTATCAATCGCTTTTGGTTCAAATTATTTGCCTACCAACGCAAAATCGACCGTCATTTAAAAGCCGGTGAATATGTGTTTGCCAAAGGTGCCAGCAGTACGGATATTCTGAATCTGTTCGCCAAAGGCAAAACTCGCCAATACAGCATTACTTTCCCTGAAGGCTGGTCGTTCAAGCAAGTTTTCAACGCCATAAAAGACAATCCCAATCTGCAACATACCTTGACTGATGTTCAGCTAAAAGATGTGATGGCCCATATTGGCTCTGATAAAACCCATCCCGAAGGTCTGTTTTTTCCAGACACCTATTTTTTTGAGAAAAACACCAGCGATTTGGAGTTGTTAAAAATCGCCCATCACAAAATGCAGCGGGTCTTAGCGGAAGAATGGCAAAACCGCGATCAAAAAATCCCGCTTCAAAATCCTTATCAGGCTTTGATTTTGGCGTCGATAGTCGAAAAAGAAACCGCCGCTGTCGAAGAACGTAAACAAATTGCGGGTGTGTTTACTCGGCGCTTAATCAAAGGCATGTTGCTACAAACCGATCCAACCGTGATTTACGGCATGGGCGATGATTATCATGGTGACATTAAAACTAAAGATTTGCGCGAGCCAACGCCTTACAACACCTATGTCATCGAAGGCCTACCGCCAACACCGATTGCGATGCCGGGTAAACACGCGATTAACGCTGCCTTGCATCCAGAAGACGGTGATGCGCTGTTTTTTGTTTCGCGTGGCAATGGACATCATGTGTTTTCCGCGACTTTGGCAGAACACGAAAAATACGTTGATCAATATCAAAAATGAAATCAGGATTATTTATAACCTTGGAAGGTGGTGAAGGCGTTGGTAAATCCACCAATTTGCAATTTATCCAACAATGGCTGCTTCAGCATCAGATTCCAGTCACCGTCACGCGTGAACCTGGCGGTACTGGGGTAGCGGAAAAAATCCGAGCGGTATTATTAGAACGCCAAGACGAGGCAATCTCCGAACAAGCCGAATTATTGTTGATGTTCGCCGCTCGCGCTCAGCATTTACAAAACGTGATTAAACCGGCTTTGCAACAAGGCCAATGGGTGTTGTGCGACCGTTTTACCGATGCCACTTACGCTTATCAAGGTGGTGGCAGGCACATGGATATGCAAACCATTGCTTGGCTAGAACAGATGGTGCAGGGCGATTTCAGACCTGATTTAACCTTGTTACTGGATGCACCGATTGAGTTAGGCATGCAACGGGCGCAAAAACGTGGTGCTTTGGATCGCTTTGAAGTAGAGCAAATCGACTTTTTTCAGCGAGTAAGACAAACCTATTTACAACGCGCCGCCGAACATCCACAGCGCTATCAAATCATTGATGCGAGTTTGCCTTTGGAACAAGTTCAAGCCCAAATCAGCGCAGTTTTAGAGCGATTAATTGCCCGATGAGCGCACTTTATCCTTGGCAACAAACCCTTTGGCATCAGCTACAAGGCTACATCCAGCAACAGCGTATCCCCCAAGGTTTACTGTTAACCGGCTACGCAGGGCAGGGTAAGCGCCAACTCGCCGAACACTATGCGGCGGCTTTGCTTTGTGAACAACCCGATGCTAACAGCTTTGCCTGTGGTCATTGTTCGGCCTGTCATTTGTTCCAAGCTCAAACCCATCCTGATTTTTTATTGGTAGAACCTGACGAAGTGGGTAAAGCAATCGGTATTGATAAAATCCGCCAATTGATAGTCAAGCTGGCCTTAAAACCCCAATTTGAGCAATATCGGGTGGTGATTTTTGATCCAGCCGATGCCTTAAACAATGCCTCTGCCAATGGCTTTTTAAAATGTCTGGAAGAACCAACCGAACGCACTTGTTTTATTTTAATCGCCGAACAAGCCAACAAATTGCCCGCCACCATCCGTAGTCGTTGCCAAAAAATTCACTGCGCGGTGCCTGATAGACAACAAGCGGTCACTTGGTTAGCCACGCAAGGGGTTAAACAAAACGCCGAGACTTTATTAAAAATGGCGCAAGGTTCACCGTTGTTAGCCCTGCAATATCAGCAACAAGGCGCAATCGAATTGCGACAGCGCTATTTTCAGCAATGGCTAAAAATCGCCGAAGGCAAAACGCATTGGTTAGATGTGGCCGAACAATGGCAAAAAACCGAACCGCTGGAAACCTCGGTTTTGTTGACTTGGCTGAGTAGTTGGCTGGTCGATTTAATCAAACTGGCGCAAGTAGCAACAGCGCATGACTTGTTAAATCCAGACTTAGCGAGTGACCTGCAACGCTTGTTAGCTAAATTGGATTTAAAAGCCCTGTATGCTTATTACGATAAAGTGTTAATTAGTCGTGCCCAGTTAAGTACCCAATTAAACAAACAACTATTAATTGAAAGTCTATTAATCGACTGGTCACAGCTTAGCCAGTCTTAACTTTTACCGCCTATAAAACCTATGTTTATCGACTCACACTGTCATCTGGATCGTATCGACCTTGCACCGTATAACGGTGAATTTGCTAAATTCGTCACTGCGGCCAACGCGCAGCAAATCGAGCATATGCTGTGCATCGCAATTGATTTGGAATCCTATCCGGCGATGCTGGATTTGGTTCAACCTTATCAGCAAATTTCCTTGTCGGTCGGGGTTCATCCCAATGTTACCGACGGTAAAGAGCCTAGTATTGATGATCTATTAGCGTTAGCTGACAACCCAAAAGTGATTGCCATTGGTGAAACCGGTTTGGATTATTTCCATAGCAGCGGCGATTTGGAATGGCAAAAACAACGCTTCAGAAACCATATTAGCGTTGCCAAAACCCTGAATAAACCACTGATCATCCATACTCGCGAAGCAGGCCATGATTCGTTAGATATTTTGGCCGAGCAGGGTGCTGATCAAGTCGGCGGTATTATTCATTGTTTTACCGAAGACTGGGCTTATGCTGAAAAAGCGCTGGATTTGAATTTCTATATCTCTTTTTCCGGTATCGTTACCTTCAAAAATGCCGCCGCGATTCAAGAAGTGGCGAAAAGAGTCCCTGCTGACCGTTTTTTAATCGAAACCGATTCGCCTTATTTAGCACCGATTCCTTTTCGCGGTAAGCCTAACTATCCACTTTATGTACGCCATGTGGCTGAAAAATTAGCCGAACTGCGTGAAACCAGTCTTGAACAGATTGCCCAACAATCGACTGAAAACTTTTATCGCCTATTTGCTATGCAAAACTAGCCAGTAAACGGCACAAACTATGTGCCGTATCGTACAGATTTGCTTTGAGGTTGTTTTTAAACTGAATCCGAGTTCTTCGCTCGCAGCCGGACTCGGTGCGTTTTTAAAATACAACCCAAGGATCTTTCATGAAAAATATCACCCAGCACAATCAGAGAAAATTGATTTATATCAGTTGTCTTAGCGCGGCTTTGGGGCTTACCGCTTGCCAACAATCTGAAGGCCCTGCGGAAAAAGTCGGTAAACAAATTGATCAAACGGTTACCAAAGTCGAAAAACAACTCGAAGCTAATAAAGATGCCGTTGTTGAAACGACTCAAAGTACCGGCGCATTCGTTGATGATGCCTTGATTACCACCAAAATCAAAGCTGCGCTTTTAAGTGACGAGTTGCTTAGAGGTTCGCAGGTAGATGTGGTAACCACCAACGGTATTGTTAAATTGAGTGGTTCGGTCGCATCAGAGGCCGCTGTTACCAGCGCTATTTCGCTGGCTAATGCGGTGCATGGTGTCAAAATGGTACAAAACGAATTACTGATTGTTGCGCCTGCCCCTATCAAACCGTAATGTTTAAATGATCGCTACTGACTATTTTTATGTCAGTAGCGATGGGTGGTCACTCTGTCTAATCGATAGGCGTGTCTCAGTGCAGTATTCGCAAGTGGATTCTGACAGGTAATGTAAAAAAATGTTTACGGTATCGCTTGGCTTGTTCGTCTTAAGTTATGTAACCGGAGCTTGAAACTAATTCCCTGTATCTACTTTTATAAAAAACCAGTAGATTTAACGGATAAAGCGTTTCAGTTACTTTTGTTAACTTAAGAATCTGCGATGAAATTGAACAACAAGAAATTAATTTTGGGTGAAAGTCCTGTAGTTGGTGCGTTAAATAGACAAGTAGCCATTGTCTCAGCAACTAATGTCACAGTCTTACTACATGGTGAGACTGGAACTGGCAAAGAAATGTTTGCCAACGCTATTCAGCAAAACAGCCCTCGCGCTAATAAGCCTTTCATTATGGTTAATTGTGCTTTGCTATCAGAAGCCTTAGTCGAATCAGAAATATTTGGCCATAGAAAAGGCTCATTTACTGGCGCAGTATCTGACAAACAAGGCTTATTTGAAGCCGCCGACGGCGGTACTTTATTTTTGGATGAAATCAACTCACTCTCATTGAACGTTCAGGCAAAAATCCTTAGATTTATAGAATCGGGTGAATTTTTACCGATTGGTGCTCGAGCTGTCAGTCAGGTTGATGTTAGAGTGATTACCGCAACCAACACCGATTTAGAAGAAATGGTTGAAGCTGGTTTATTTAGAAGAGATTTATTTTATCGATTAAACGTGGTTCAACTAAAACTACCTGCTTTAAGGGAACGAAAAACCGACATTCCGCTGTTAGCCCAGCATTTTCTGGATTATTTTGCTGAAATTAATAATCTGAATCCGACAAAATTTACCAATTCAGCATTAAATGCCATGCACGAATATCATTGGCCCGGCAACATCAGAGAGCTAAGAAATGTTTGTGAGCGCGTTTCTATTCTATTTCCTGGTAAGTCTGTGGCAGCCAAAAACCTACCAGCCGAAATCACCACAAGAATGATAGATAGCCCCCAAACCTTTTTGCAATTGCCAGAAGATGGGATAAGTCTTGAATTTCTCGAATCCACTTATATTGAACAAGCCCTAAACAGAACTCGTTTCAACAAAGCAAAATCAGCAAAATTACTCGGTATCAGTCGTGATGCTTTGGTGTATAGGATGAACAAATACAGCATTGTTTATGCCTAAGTTTGTTCATACATCAATTGTTATCCTAATCACAATCACCGTACCCAAAGCCTTTGCAGTTGATAATTGTGCTTTTTATGGGCATGGTTCGGTGGTTTCGGTTGTAGGTACTGGCATCTGTTCATCAATAGATGCCGTTTCCCAATGCTCTGATGGCAGTTATTACTATACCGGCACCGCCAATGGTGTTACTGACAGCTACGATGCTGCCACGACCGCCTTGGGTTGTGGTAGTTCTAATGCTAGCAGCACTCAATCCAGTGTGGTTGGCCGAATAGCCAGCAGTAGCGCGTCATCAAAAACCAGCAATGCTAACCATAACTCGACAAGTGGCATAGCTAATGGACTAAGCGGCAGTTTGAATCTGGCCGCACCAGCCATGACACAAACACAAACTGGCCAAAACAGCACAGACAAGCCTCGCGCTGAAAAAACAGTTCCACAAACCACGATAGTCCCAGAGTCGCAAGCTGGCCAATACGTCACCGATAATTATCCCCAAACTCCAGCGCAGCCAATAAAACCCAAGTCGATCAAACCGCCGGCAGTCGTTGAACCTTTAATACCAGTCGAATTGTTAGAACCAATCAAATCGGCCACTATTCCCACACCCACTAATCAAAAAACACTAGAAATAGCCAATCCGACCATCAACACTATTAGCAATTATCCGGTCCTGCTTATGGCAATCGTGCTGTCATGTTTATGCCTAGTCGGTATTGTCTATTTTGGTATTAAACGATTTAGTCCCGAAAAAAATTAAGCAGTATTTATGCCAGCCTATGCTTTTCAACCGACCACTATGATCACCGCTAACCGACAAACAGGCATAACTTTAATCGAATTGTCGGTGGTCTTATTAGTAATGGTGGCTATGGCTGGGGTAGCGATTAATTATTTCTCTGATTATGCTAATAAAACCTTTTACGCCACATCAGGCCGCTCGATCATTGAAGTAAAAAACGCGATCGACCGCTTTTATATCAGCAGACTAAAATACCCAAACAACCTCAATTCATTAATTGAATTTGGACAATCCACACAACCAAACTACATCGACAACCGATGGCTTTTAAACGGAAATAGCAATTTTGCTGCCGTCCAATTAAGCGCATTAGGCAATAGAGGCCAAGCCGGTTTAAAGTCATTACAAGCAGCAGGCATTAACCGCTTAGCAATGTTGATGCCAGGTACCACCATCCAAGACGGCGCTCGGATAATTAATAATATGAGCAACCCAAACGCCAACGCCACATTTGCTAACGAGATTAACAACATACCGTTAACCCTTGACAGCTGGCTAACAGTACAAAACCCTCAACTATCTGCCACGCTTTCATTACCAACGCTGTTAAATTACCGATCCAATAATCCAGCCAGCTTCTTTGTTGTCTTTGGCGTCGGTGAAGCATCGGATTTATCGCATAACACTCTGATCAATGCGCCAGTGATTTTTTCCGCAGATGCCAGCTTACAGTCTGAATATACTTACGGGCGCTTTTTAGCCATATTTGATGTTGATATTTCAGGCCAAAACAACCCGGCCCGATGTGTTGGGATTTTAATTGCTAACGACACCCAAGCCGGTTGGGTCAACCAAGCGCAAATTCAACGCTTTTATCAATAATAGCGATGAGACCATCATTTAAGATTCTGTTAGCGGTTTTACTAATTCCCGAGATTAGTCGTGCCGACATCTATCGCGTTTACAAAGCCAACGGTCAGGTGCTTTATACCAATCAACCGGCGCTGGGTAGTCACCACACGCTGTTTGTGCGCTCAAAGCCGCTAAGTTACGCAAAAGACTTACAATTGGCTGGGGCGAATAAAGCGCTGATTAACAATCAAGTTGAAGCCATCGCCCAGCGCCATCATATTTCTGCCAAGCTATTACATGCCGTAATTCAAACCGAATCAGCCTACAATCCGAAAGCAATATCAAAAGCCGGTGCAGTCGGTTTAATGCAATTAATGCCAGACACCGCCAAGCGTTATGGCATTAGCGATAGACAAGATGTCATGCAAAATCTTGAGGCCGGTACACGCTATCTAAAAGATCTATTAGCGCTATTCAAGAACGATTTAAAACTCGCCTTAGCCGGATATAACGCTGGCGAAGGCGCCGTGATTAAATATAAAAACACCATTCCACCTTATCCAGAAACCCAGCAGTATGTAAGCCAAGTGTTACAGCTGTTTCTAGGTTAATC
>JBJSYX010000342.1:0-8253 GCA_046090005.1 Methylomonas sp.
AAACACAACACCCTTTTTATTCACTTTACTAATCACACATATCATGGCTGAAGAAAATACTAACGTAGAAAACACATCTGTTGAAAAACAATTTGCCATTCAAAAAATTTATACCAAAGATATTTCTTTTGAAACGCCGAATGCGCCACAAATTTTTACCCAACAATGGGCGCCTTCATTAGATATTAACTTGGGCACTCAAACCCAAGCTTTGGAAAATGATATTTATGAAGTGGTTTTATCAGTGACTGCAACTGTTAAAATTGCTGAATCAACTGCGTATTTAGTTGAAGTTAATCAAGCCGGCATTATTTCTGCTTCTGGTTTTTCTGACGAAGAATTAGGACCATTGTTGGGCAGCTTTTGTCCAAATATTTTGTTCCCCTATGCACGCGAAGTGATTTCTGATTTAGTTAGCAAAGGTGGCTTCCCACAATTAATTTTGGCTCCTGTTAATTTCGATGCTCTGTATGCTCAACATGTGCAACAAGCTCAACAAACAGAAACTGCTTCACCTACTCTAAACTAAGCTAGTTATGCCACAATCGATCAGTATTTTGGGCGCCGGTTCTTGGGGAACAGCTCTTGCACTCCAAGCCGCCCGAAATGGCTGTGACACTATGCTGTGGGGACACAACCCACAGCATATTTCCCAAATGCAACAAGCGAGGGAAAATCAGCGTTATCTTCCAGGATTTCAGTTTCCTACTAATTTACACATCACCGATAATTTGCAACAAGCGGTTGATTTTAGCCAGCTAATTCTTTTGGTTGTTCCTAGCCACGCATTTAAAACCACCCTTACCACAATTCAGCCGTTTTTAAGCCCACTTAGCCAAATAGCTTGGGCCAGCAAAGGTTTTGATAGCGAAACTGGCGCCTTAATGAGCCAAGTCAGCCTGTCAATTTTAGGCAGCAATATCAATACAGCGGTTATTTCCGGCCCAACTTTTGCGAAAGAAGTTGCCGCAGGTTTGCCTACAGCACTCACCATTGCTTCAAACTCAGAGCAATTTGCTAACGATTTAACCAGTCGTTTTCATAATCAATACTTCAGAACCTATACCAGCCAAGACATGATCGGCGTACAAGTCGGCGGGGCTTGCAAAAATGTATTAGCCATAGCGGCTGGAATCGCTGATGGCTTGGGGTTGGGTGCCAATACTCGCGCGGCTTTAATTACCCGAGGCCTAAATGAAATCATGCGCTTAGGGATTAAATTGGGCGGTCAGGCAGATACCTTTATGGGACTGACCGGTTTAGGTGATTTGATTTTAACGTGTACTGACAACCAATCACGTAATCGCCGATTTGGTTTGGCATTGGGCCAAGGTCAAAGCCGAGAACAGGCTTTAACCGAGATAGCGCAAGAAGTAGAAGGTATTGGTGCTGCTCGTGAGGCCTATCAGTTATCTAAACACCATCAAGTTGAAATGCCGATAACCGAACAAGTTTACAAAGTCTTATTTGAGAACCTTGATCCCAAATTAGCCGTTCAAAATCTTTTGGCACGCGATCAAAAACCGGAAAACTAACCCCCCTTTAATGATTTTGGCTTAACCGCCAAACAATTGATGGTCAATCAAATCGCACAAACAATGCGAAATTAGTAAATGCACTTCCTGAATTCTTGCGGTTGACCAAGAAGGCACTCGTACTTCAATATCAGACTCCCTCAACGCCACCGCCAATGCACCACCATCTTTGCCACTTAAAGCAATTACAGTCATATCCTTTTCATGAGCAACTTTGGCGGCTTTGACCAAGTTTGCCGAATTTCCACTGCTGGTATAAATCAACAAAATATCGCCCGACTGACCGAGCGCTCTCAATTGCTTAGCGAAAATCTCATCGTAGTGGTAGTCGTTGGCAATCGAGGTAATGGTCGAGGTATCGGTACTTAAAGCAATCGCCGGTAACGCCGGACGTTCACGTTCAAAACGATTCAGCATTTCTGATGAAAAATGCTGCGCATCACCAGCCGAACCACCGTTGCCACAAGTTAAGACTTTTTTATCATTAACCAAAGCTTCTACAATTTTTTGTGAAGCGAATTCAATCAACTCACACAAACTGGTCATGGCATCCTGTTTGGTTTGGATACTATCTGAAAAGTGGTTGATGATGCGATCTTGTAAGCTCATAAATTTAGGTTTGAAATGCGTTTTTAATCCAATTAAGGCGATTATCGCCGGACACCGCCACCACATCAAAACGAATCGGCAGATGGTATAAATGATTAGCGGCCAAATAATGCTGAGTTGCGATAATTATTTTGGCTTGTTTTTGGGCGGTGATGCTTTCTAAAGCGCCGCCAAATTGTGCTGATTTTCGATAACGCACTTCGACGACCACCAACATGTCGCCATCCTTCATCACCAAATCCAGCTCACCATACTTACAACAAAAATTACTAGATAACCATTGCAAACCTTGTTGTTTTAGATATTGCAACGCCAACTGCTCAGCGCTATCACCAGCTTGTAAATGCTTGGCTTTTGGCTTATCTGACATCTCAGCTCTCCTACCTGCAAAACTCCAGCAAAATCAGCGCTGACCACGGATAATATGAAAATTCAAATCAAACAGGACAGCGTCAGCAATGAGTGGGAAATTATACGTGGTTGCCACACCAATCGGTAATCTGGCAGATTTTAGTTTTAGGGCGATTGAGGTGCTCAAACAAGTCGATTTAATTGCAGCAGAAGATACCCGTCACGCTCGCCTCTTATTACAACACTATGGCATTAACAAGCCACTGATTTCCTTGCATCAACACAACGAAGAGAAAGCCTCACAAGGTTTAGTTGAGCGCATCCTAGCAGGCGAATCCATTGCCTTAGTCTCCGATGCTGGCACACCACTATTAAGTGATCCAGGCTTACCTTTAGTTCAACTGGCTAAACAACAAGCAGTAGAAGTATCGCCCATTCCTGGCGCTTGCGCTTTAATTGCGGCACTATCCGCATCTGGTATGGCTTTAAGCCGCTTTAGCTTTGAAGGTTTTATACCGAGAACTGCTTCAGCTCGCAAAAACTTTTTTCAGGAAAAACTAAACGACACATCCACTTGGGCATTTTACGAATCCAGCCACCGAATTCAGGCCGCTTTAGAAGATATGCTGACCGTTTTCCCAGCCGACCATCAAATCGTCATCGCTCGCGAAATCACTAAATTGCACGAAACAATCGTTAAAGATAGTCTTGCTAATTTGCTAGTACGCGTTCAAAACGAAGAAAACATGCGCAAAGGCGAGTTTGTGGTGATTGTCGACGGCATGACGATTGCAGTGCAAAACCAAGGCATTAGCGACGAAGAACAGCGGATTTTAAGTCTGTTGCTTAAGCAATGTTCAATCAAAACCGCAGTTGCTTTAGCCGTTGACATTACCGGCCAACGTAAGAAACTGCTCTATCAAGCCGCTTTAGATTTGCAACAGCAGAACTAAAGCAATTTACTGATTTCCGCCTTCGGTGACAATCACACCAATACCATTTTTCACCAGCAAATCCTTAATAGTAGCAACGCTAGAAGAATTATCGTAAGGACCAACTTTAACCCGATACCACATCACATTCCCAACTTTAGCGGCTTCAATCCGTGATTCAATCCCGAGCTGGGCTAATTTGGCCTTGTGGCGCTCAGCTTCTGAAGTGTCACGAAACGAACCGGCTTGCATCATGTACTTGGCCGTTTTGGTTTTACCAACCAACTCTTCCCTTACCCGAGTTTTAATTTCGTAATCAGGCACCACCACTTCCGCTTGCGGCAAAATCGTATAGAAATCATAACGAGGCTCTTCTGGCTCAGTAGCCGTGACGGTATCGACTTTCTTTTCAGACTCAACTGCGACTGGCTGTTTCACAACCAGTTCTTGTTTCACTTTATTTTCTGATGGCTTGGTGAATAATTCAGGTTTACCCGCCATCAATTCTTTCACCATATTGGAAATCATATTCAGACCCAATACAAAAACTACCAGCAACACCGCCACCAATAACAAACGCCAAAAACTACCTGAAGACTTTCGTTTCGGCTGTCTACGATTATTGCTGCTGTAGCTAGGCTTATTGACGCGGTGTTTATAGTCTCTGGCCATTTACATCGCTTCAGGTGTATTGATTTTAAGTAGGGTTAAAGCATTGACTAACACTTGCTTAACTGCACAAATCAAATTTAAACGCGCATTGCATAACCTGTCATCCTCAACCAAAAATTGATGAGCGTTGTAATAGGTATGAAATTGTGTCGCTAATTCACGCAAATAATGAATCAATTGATGTGGCTCGTAATAAACCGCCGCACGTTCCAAAATTTCAGGGTATTTAGATAAAGTGGTTAATAAAGCTGTTTCTTGCTCTTCAACCAACAAATTCAGATTTTCAAACCCTAATTGAATATCGCGCTGACGGGCTTTTTCATCTAATTGACGCAATACGCTACAAACCCGAGCGTGCGCATATTGAACGTAATAAACCGGATTTTCGTTGCTTTTTGAGGTCGCCAGTTTCAAATCAAAATCCATGTGTTGCTCAGACTTACGCATCACATAGAAGAATCGGCAAGCATCAGTACCCACTTCACTACGCAATTGTCTTAAAGTAACAAATTCACCGGAACGGGTCGACATTTGCACTTTTTCATCGCCGCGATACAACACCGCGAATTGCACTAACAACACTTTCAATTTGGAATCATCCGCACCCAAAGCCTGCATCGCCGCTTTGACACGCGGAATATAGCCGTGGTGATCTGCGCCCCAAATATTGACGATTTGATCAAAACCGCGATCCAGCTTATTCATGTGATAAGCAATATCGGAAGCAAAATAAGTGCTTTGGCCGTTGTCACGAATCACCACGCGGTCTTTTTCATCACCCAAACGGCTAGAAGCAAACCAAGTCGCGCCTTCTTGTTTATACAAGAAACCGGCTTCATCTAAACGTTTCAAGGCTTGCTGAATCGAACCATCGTCCATTAACAAGCGCTCAGAAAACCAGTGTTGATAGCTGACGCCAAACTCGGCCAAATCATCTTTGATGTCGGCCAAAATATCATCTAAACCCGCTTGGAAAACTTGATTGTAATTACCTGTGCCTAACAAGTTTTTAGCGCGATCAATCAAAGCATCGATGTGCTTCTCTTTATCGCCACCTTGCGGCTCATCAGCAGGAATATCAGCAAAGATTTGTTCAGCGGCATGGCGATATAAATCACCGGATTTTTGATGCAAATTAGCGGAAATATCCCGCACATATTCGCCACGATAGCCATTGCTTGGGAAAGTGAACACTTCTCCACAGGCTTCTAAATAACGTAACCAAACACTGGTAGCCAGAATATCCATCTGTCGGCCAGCATCGTTAACATAATATTCGCGCTCAACCGCAAATCCAGCTGCGTCTAATAAATCGGCAACGGCTGAACCATACGCCGCACCACGACCATGACCAACGTGCAATGGGCCAGTTGGATTGGCGGAAACGAATTCGACTTGCACCCGTTTACCGGCACCGATTTGGCTTTTACCAAACTCAGCGCCAGCATCGTGAATTTGCTTAACAATTTGAAATTGGGTATCAGGATTGATGAAGAAATTAATGAAACCGGGGCCAGCAATCTCAACCTTAGTGATTGCGGCATCGTTTGCTAGTTCTGCAACGATTTTTTCCGCTAATTGGCGTGGATTTAATTTGGCAGGTTTAGCCAACAACATCGCTAGATTCGTGGCGAAATCGCCATTGATCGGATCTTTAACCCGCTCGATATTGATACGGGCAACCACCTCAGCATCTAAAACAGCTTGGTTTTTAAGGGCGGTAACTGCGGCTTGTAAAAGTGATTCTAGCTTTTGTTTCATTATGTTAGGGAATTAACTTCATCAAAAAACACAGCACATTATCTATTAAATCCGGCCTATTAGCCACAATGTACCTTTTTATAGGGTTTTCAACGCGAACCAAACAAGGCTGTGCCGATTCGGACGATGGTTGCGCCTTCAGCAATCGCAGCGTCAAGATCGCCACTCATGCCATAAGAAAAACTATCCAAACTGGGTTGATTTAACTGTTGCACAGCTTGGTATAACTGTCGATAGGGCTGACGCTGGCGTTGATAATCATCTTCTGGCTCGGGAATCGCCATCACCCCTCGCAAACGCAAGCGTGGCAAGGCTTGGACTTGTTTAATTAACTCCGGTAATTGCTCAAGCCTTATCCCCGACTTACTGTCTTCACCGCTAATATTGACTTGCAAACAGATATTCAACGGCGGCAAATTGGCTGGGCGTTGCTCACTTAATCGCTCAGCAATTTTTAATCGATCAACGCTATGCACCCAATCAAAATGACAAGCAATTGGCTTGGTTTTATTCGATTGAATCGGGCCAATAAAATGCCAACTAATGTTAAACGCAGCTAATTGCTGCTGCTTGATTAAGGCTTCTTGCAAATAATTTTCACCAAAATGCCGTTGCCCCAAACGATAAACGGCAGCAATTTGTTCAGCCGGTTTGGTCTTGCTGACTGCCAACAATTGCACTGAGCCAGTTGGTCGATTAGCGGCTATTTCGGCAGCGCGAATTTGATTTCGGACTAATTGAAAATGCTGTTTAAGGCTATTCATGGTCTGCTTTATTAACAAACAGACGCGAAAACAATAATCCCGCCTCAAATAACATCCACATTGGTACCGCTAACAAGGTTTGCGATAACGCATCGGGTGGAGTTAAAAACATGGCAATCACAAACACACCAACGATCACATAAGGGCGTTTTTCCGCCAAACTTTGCGGGGTAATAATCCCTGTCCAGACTAAAACGATAGTAAAAATCGGAATCTCAAACGAGAGGCCAAAGGCAAAAAACATCCCTAAAACAAAATCTAAATAAGTGGCAATATCGGTCATCACTGACACGCCTTCAGGCGCTGCAGCGGTTAAATAACCAAACACCAAAGGAAAAACCAGAAAATAAGCAAACGCAGCACCGCCGTAAAACAACAAGGTACTGGCTAATAGTAAAGGCGCAATCATCACCTTTTCATGGCGATACAATCCCGGCGCAACAAAGCCCCAGAATTGATAAAGAATAAATGGCACAGAAATAAAAACCGCGACTACAAACGCTAATTTAAATGGCGTGAAAAACGGTGAGGCAACGTCAATTGCAATCATACTGCTGTTTTTCGGCATGTGTTGTAATAAAGGCTCAGCGAGATAATGGTAAATCTCGTTAGCGTAAGTAGCAGTGCCAATAAAAACCAGTAGCACGCAAAAAATCATCTTTAACAGACGATTGCGTAACTCAATTAAGTGACTGATAAATGGTTGTTCGTTACCCAACTCAGGTAGGTTTGTCATGATTGTTCAAATCCTTTGAAAGGCTTTCACTGTCGATTTTGATTTCATTAACAACTTGCTGAGTCTCCGCCACCAATTGCTGCACATCCTCAACAATACTTTGTTGCTGCATGATTTGCCGCATTTCCTCGGCATGTAATTGCTGTTTGATTTCGATCTTAACGTTGGCAATAGTGCTTTGCAGCTTACCTATCCACAATCCCGCTATGCGGGCGGCAGTTGGCAAACGCTGCGGGCCGATGACAATCAAAGCCACCAACCCCACCATCACCAATTCTGAAAAGCCAACTTCAAACATTGTTCGACCTAGTCTTTGTCTTTCTTGCTAACTTCGCCTTCTAAGACGTTGTCATCTTTAACAGCCATTTTTTGCTCTTCGTTAGTTTCGTTAATCGCTTTACGAAAGCTTTTGATTGCTTCACCTAAATCACCGCCAACGTTTTTAAGCCGCTTGGTGCCAAATACCAAAATCACGATCACTAATACCACTAATAAATGAGGAACACTTAAACCCATGATTGACTCCTATTTAGATATGCTACGTTGCGCTTTTTCTTCTAAACCCGACAAACCGAAACGACGTTGTAATTCAGCAATCACCAAATCCGGTCCTAAGCCTTGATGCGCCAACATCACCATGCTGTGAAACCAAAGATCGGCGGTTTCGTAAATAATCTTGTCTTTGTCGCCATCTTTAGCAGCAATTACTGTTTCAGTGGCTTCTTCACCAATTTTTTTCAGAATATGATCCAAGCCTTTTGCATACAAACTGGCCACATACGATTGGTCGGCGGATTGTTGTTTACGTTGTTCTAAAACGTCGGCTAATTGCTGTAAAACATCACTCATTATTATTACTCGTGGGAATTTGGGCAAAAATCATAACACGTTGC